>CADCCO010000169.1 GCA_902799965.1 uncultured Spirochaetaceae bacterium | reverse complement strand
AGCTCCTTTGTTCCGATTATGAACGGCTGCAACAACTTTTGCGCCTACTGCATCGTTCCCTACGTGCGCGGCCGCGAAGTCTCCAGGCCTTTAAGCGAAATCTTTGAAGAGATAAAAGTTCTGGGCGGCTACGGAGTAAAGGAAATCACTTTGCTGGGCCAAAACGTTAACTCATACATTTGCGACGACCCCGATTTTGGCCGCGTGGACTTTCCGCGCTTGCTTGAATTGATATGCCGAAAGATTGAAGAAACAGGCTCGCCGATAAAATGGATTCGCTTTGACTCAAGCCACCCAAAAGATTTGTCCGACCGCTTGATAGAAGTTATGGCGCGCGAAGAAAAAGTTTGCCGCCACATCCACCTTCCCGTTCAGCACGGCTCGACAAAAATTTTGCAAAAGATGAACCGCAAGTACAGCCGCGAGCAATACTTGGAACTGGTCCAAAAGATCCGCGCGGCGGTGCCCGACATTTCGCTCACAACCGACATCATGATAGGATTCCCCGGCGAGACGGAAGAAGACTTTGAAGCCGCTTACTCGCTAATGAAGGAAGTTCAATACGAAGACGCCTTTATGTACTACTACAATCCGCGCGAAGGAACTCCGGCGGCGACTTGGCCCGACCAAATTCCGCTTGAAACAAAAAAAGAGCGGCTTCAAAAAATCATCGACTTGCAGCTTGTGATTACCCAAGCGGAAATGGAAAAGCAAGTGGGCAAAACGATAACAGTCTTGGCCGACAAAACCACGCTGGAAAATCCCAACGAACTTTTGGGCAAAACCGAGCGCGACGAACGCGTTGCTTTTGCAGCGGACAAGTCGCTAATCGGCAGCTTTGTCCGCGTAAAGCTAACGTCGCTGAACGGGCATACATTTAAGGGAGAGTTGGTGTAATAGAAAAGGCCCGCGCTTAGCGGGCCTTTGTTTCAACGTTTCTTAGTTTTTGTTTTTACCTTTGAAGCGGGCTTTTTTGCCGGAGCCTTTTTCACCGCAGTCTTTGGCTTGCTTGCAGGCTTCTTCGCTGCCGGCTTTTTGGCTGGCGCTTTCTTTGCAGGCGCCTTGGCTTTGGGAGCGGCGGCTTTCTTTGCAGGGGCCTTTTTCGCGGCCGGCTTGGCTTTTGGCTTTGCGGCTGGCTTCTTTGTGGCGGGCTTCTTGGCCGGAGCCGCAGCCTTCTTTGCTGGAGCGGCCTTTGCGACGGCGCCGCGCTTTATTTTGCGCGTCGTGGTCATTTCCAACGCCTCGTCCAAAATCGTAATCTTTGAAATGCGCGCGTATGGCTGCAAGCCCTTGTTGATTTTGTAGCGGCGCCGCGCTCCACCTTAAGGCGGCCAAGCAAATCGTCCGACGGATAAATCAAGGCTTCGATTTCCTCGGACTTGGTTTCCTCGTTGGCGATGTATCCGCGGACCATAATTTGCTCAACGTCATATTCAAGCTGAAAGGCGTCCTCGATTTCTTCGGGGTAAACGTTCTTTCCGCCCTCGGTGACTATAAGGTTTTTTGCGCGGCCGCTGAGCATAAGGTAATGCTCGCTGTCCATCCAGCCAAGGTCGCCGGTTTTTAGAAAGCCGTCCTTGGTGAACATTTCCTGCGTCTCGTAAGGCATGTTGTAGTAGCCCTGCATTACCATCGGGCCTTTGACCGCGATTTCGCCGATGCCCTGCTCGTTGGGATTAAGAATCTTGATTTCTTCCCAAGGGCTAAAGTCCATGCCCACGCTTTCAATCTTAAAATGTTCCTTGGGATTGAGCGCGATGATTGGCGACGTTTCGGTCAAGCCGTATCCTTGGATAAAGTCTATTCCCAGCGCGTTGTAGCCCTTGAAAACGCTTGAAGCGAGCGGGCCGCCTCCGCAAATCGCCACGCGGATTGTAGAAATGTTGGCCGCGTCCAAAACTGAATGCAGCAAATATTTTCCAACGTTCACGCCAATAAATTTTTTGATGCCGTAGCTGACAGCCATCAGGAATTTTATCAAGGCCTCGACGGCTTTTCCCTTGGCGGCCACGCCCTTTAGAATTCCCGTGTACAGCTTGTTGTACAAAAGCGGAACGCCGAGCATGACGGTAATTTTTCCTTCCTTCAATTCCTTCAGCAGACGGGTGACGGCCATGCTCTTTCCAAAGACGATTGAGCAGCCGGCGCTAAGCGGGCAAATCAAGGCGGCCTGCATTGTGTAGCCGTGGTGAATCGGAAGCAAATTGTAAAAAACGTCCGTGTCGAGCAAAATCAAA
>CADCCO010000168.1 GCA_902799965.1 uncultured Spirochaetaceae bacterium | reverse complement strand
TTCTCAGACACATAGGCGCCGCTTGCAAGCGTAAGCGAGCCGCCTTCGGCTTTAAGACAAATTCCGCCTCCATAGGCATATCCGCCATCAACAGTGCCCTTTCCGCCTGTAATCCTTAGATTTTTTATTGTTATGGGAACTGTCGTCTCTATTAACAGGGCCGATTCAAACGCGTAACCCTCGTCAATTATGTCTCGCGGGATTCCCTTTGCGGGGCCTTCCGTTGGAATCGGCGTGGCCCCGCAAAGGGTAAGACTCTTGGCTCTTATCGTTGATAGAATCGTTTGGGGCCCCAGCACCAGTCCCTTGATGTGAATCGTGTAGTCGGCGCTTGCGTTCTGCAGCATGCCGACGGCGGCGGCAAAAGTTGCCTTGGGATGCATAAAGGAGCCGCTGCCTGCGTCGTCGCCCACGCTTAGGTCTGTGTCCACGTAAATGTCCGTAAGCGCAAAGCCAGTGACCATCGGGGCCGTGATTTTGCAAGCGATGTTTCCTGACGAGTCGGGCGTAAGCCAGGGCTCGGCGCCGTTTTTGACCCACTTATTTGTTGTCATGCCGTCAAAAACATTAAAGGTCATAAGATAGGCGCCGGACGCAAGGCCGCTTTCTGGATCCGGCTCGTCTTCGTCGTCTATTCCTACGCTAAACGTCAGCGTGTTTCCGCCGAGGCCGGACTCGCCGTCGATCGTTTTTTGGCTTCCGTCGCTTGGATCAGTGTAAACCGCCCTTGCGCTGGAAATGCCAGCGTCCTGCACATTCACAGTCAGCTGAACGCAGCCCTTTTTGCCGCTAGTTTGGGTGGCGGCAAGGGTTATGTTGGCGTCCGTCACAAAAGAACTTTCACCGCTTGGAGCCTCAATGACTTTAGCGCTTTGTCCAGAAAGAACCGTAATTCCGCCGTTCTTGACTTCGGCAAAAACATTATACTTTTTTCCTGTCAAGACAGGGATTCCAACCGTGTAGCTTTTTTTGTCCAACGCGACAGTTCCCTCGTAGCGCAAGGGCGTGTCAGTGGAGCCGGCGGGCAATTCTTCCAAGGCGTAAACCGAGTATGCAAGGCCGCTTGAGGCCGCGTCAGGAAAGGCCGAGCGCGCGATTCCGTCAAGACCGTCCGCGCCGGAATTTTCGACAAGCGCGGCTATTTGCTCTGGGTAGGCGCCGCCAAAGGCAAGCGAGCCGTTTACCGTAACCATGACAGGCGCTTGCGCGCCGCCCTGGCCGCCCGCCGCGTTGGGGCCTCCCGCAGGCAGGACAAACGCGCTTGCCGCCTCGCCTCCCAAATTGGAACAAGCCAAAAACAGCGTGGCCGCCGCAAAGCTAAGGATTGTCTTTATTGAAAAAATCTTGTTCTTTTTCATAAGGCGGCCTCCGGCAAATGTTTTTTTCCGATTTTTTCTTGACAAATGTTTGGATTCATATTATATTTAAAGCATAAAGACCGAACGCAGGGTTTTATATAAAACACAGGCTTTTGCCAGTGTACCCTAAGTAGGTCTATTTTTTTTCCCCGGAGAGTGTTATGAACGCAGCGATACTTATAGACGGCGCGTTTTTGCGCAAAAAATTCCACGCGGCTTTTAAAAAAGACATCGCGGCGGAAAACATTCGCAAGTTTGCCCAAGAGTTGCTTGTAAAATTCAATATTTCCGCAGACAGCCTTCATCGCGTTTATTTTTATGACTGCGCCCCTTGTTCCGCAAAAACATCCACGCCAGTCACAAACCGCGCCTTTCTTTTTGAAAAAACTCCGCAATACGCGAACGGAATCCAACTGCTTTCCGCCATAAAAAAGCTTGACTTTTTCGCGGTCCGTGAAGGCGCGCTCCAATTTTGCGGATGGAAGCTTAGAAAATCCGCCTACAACAAAACGCCGCTTACCGACGACGACTTTGAGCCGGAGCTTCATCAAAAGGGCGTTGACATTAAAATCGGTCTTGACCTCGCTTGGATTAGCTACAACCATATTGCCGAAAGAGTTGTTTTTGTAACGGGCGATTCCGATTTCATTCCCGCCATAAAAACCGCCCGCAGAAACGGCGTTTTTGTTTATCTTGCCACGCTCAATCATATCGTAAAGACGGAACTTAGCGACAACTGCGA
>CADCCO010000167.1 GCA_902799965.1 uncultured Spirochaetaceae bacterium | reverse complement strand
CCGCGCTCTTGCGCTTTTCTTTAAACAATACTATAATTCTTTCATAGAGGTAAAGATATGGCAAAAGACATCGATTGGGGCAATTTGCCTTTTGGTTACATGGAAACTTCAAAAAGTTTCGTCGCCAATTTTAAGGACGGAAAGTGGGACGAGGGAACGCTCACAAGCGACCACTCTGTTACAATCAGCGAATGCGCGGGCGTCTTGCAGTACGCGCAGACTTGCTTTGAAGGCCTAAAGGCCTACACGACCGCCGACGGAAAAATCGTAACGTTCCGCCCCGACCTCAACGCAAGCCGCATGGCGGATTCTTGCCGCCGCCTTGAAATGCCGGTTTTCCCCGAAGACCGCTTTGTCAAGGCCGTAATCGAAACAGTAAAGGCCAACATTGAATGGGTTCCGCCCTATGGAAGCGGCGCCACCCTTTACATCCGCCCGTACATGTTCGGAAGCAACGCCGTCATCGGCGTAAAGCCCGCCGACGAATACCAGTTCCGCATTTTGGTCACTCCCGTAGGACCTTACTTTAAGGGCGGAGTAAAGCCGATAAAGATTCGCATTTCCGACTTGGACCGCGCCGCTCCCCACGGAACGGGCGACATCAAGGCCGGACTCAACTACGCGATGAGCCTTCACAACATCGTCGACGCGCACAAATGCGGCTACGCCGAGAACTTGTACACCGACCCGGCCAGCCACACTTACATCGAGGAGACCGGCGGCGCCAACGTTCTCTTTGTGACAAAGGACGGAAAGCTTGTAACGCCAAAATCAAATTCGATTTTGCCTTCAATCACCCGCCGCTCTTTGATTCACGTTGCCAAGGAATACTTGAAGATTGAAGTCGAGGAGCGCAAGATTGACAAGGCCGAGCTTCCCAATTTTGTCGAAGCCGGACTTTGCGGAACAGCTGCCGTAATCTCTCCGATCGGCGAGATTGACGACCACGACAAAAAAATCATGCTCCCCAGCGGAATGGAAAAGTGCGGCCCGGTAATGCAAAAGCTCCGCGACACTTTGACCGGCATCCAAATGGGAACGGAAAAAGCCCCCGCCGGCTGGGTCGTTGAGATAAAGTAAATCGGCATTGCCGTTGTATGAACGCGAGCTTCGTTTTTGCGGGGCCCGCGTTTTTTTTGACAAATAAAATCATCGGAGGGTCAAATATGCTCAAGACGGATTACGCAAAAGTTTCAAAAGTCTATGACAAAAACAAAGGCAGGCTGGACTTTCCCAAAGACCAAGAGATAGAAAAGCTTTTGGAAAAGAACGAAAAAATAACCGTTTTGGACTTGGCCTGCGGAACTGGAAATTATTTGTTGGGCCAGAAAAAGCATTATGAAGGCAAAAATATAAAATGGATTGGAATCGACTTGTCGCCGGAAATGCTGGACGTCGCCAAAAGCAAAAATCTGGAAGCGGAGTTCATAAACGCAAGCGCGGAGTCGTTCAATCTGGAAGAAGGCTCTGTGGATTTGGTCGTGTGCAATTTCGCCTTCTTGAAAAAGGGCGGTGTCTTAAAGTTTAGGAACGTTGAGCCGGAATGCATGAAAGAGTGGTGGGTCTACAAATACTGTCCCGAAACATATTACGAAGACATGTTCCGCTTTTGGCCAAAGGACTTGATGATCTATGAATTGAAGAAAAACAATTTTGTGAACATATCGGCCAAACGGGAGTATTACGAAAAGTTCAAGCCGATGAATGAATTGCTTGAAAATTACAAGAGGCGGGACACGTCACAACTTGCGATGATAGGCGACGAGTATTATAATAAAGGCTTGAGCCGGGTTACGCAGGAAGCCAGCCAAGGCGAAAGCGAATACAAAGACGTCATCGCCTTTTTGGAAATCCGCTGCGAAAAGTGAGGTAGGGGAGCCCGACCGCAATCTGCCTGTCGGCGGCTAGTTGCAACGCAAGCCCCTTTTGCGCTACAATAAAATGCTATGATAGTAATGAAATTTGGCGGTTCGTCCGTGGCCAACGCGGAGCGAATCCGCCATGTGGCGAGCATAATCCAAGCCTACAAAGACAAAAAGCCCGTCGTCGTTCTTAGCGCGATGGGCGACACCACCGACCACTTGCTTGACGCGGCCGACGCGGCGCTTGCGGGAAACGTCGACATAAGCGGAGTGGAAAAGCTTCACCGCGATTCCGCCGCCGAATTGGGAATCGACTTTTCTCCCTTTGAGCCGCTTATGCAGGAGCTCAAGCAGCTTTTGACCGGCATCTCCATGATTAAGGAACTTACCAAGCGCACCCGCGACTACTTGGTTTCCTTTGGCGAGCGCCTTAGCGTCCGCATGATGGCGGCCTTTTTGAACAAGGAAAAAACTCCGGCGCGCTTTTTTGACGCTTGGGATTTGGGAATCGTAAGCGACTCAAACTTTATGGCCGCCGAGCTTTTGGACGAAGTTTGGAAAAACATTCCGATGGAATTGAACTCGTACGCCGACGGCGCCGCCAATGAAATTCCGATCGTAACCGGCTTCATTTCCAAGGACAAGAAGGGCGACATCACCACGCTCGGACGCGGCGGCTCAGACCTTACCGCGACGATTATCGGAAGCGCGATGAAGGCCGACGAAATCCAGACTTGGAAAGACGTTGACGGAATCATGACGAGCGACCCCCGCTTGTGTTCCGCCGCGCGCACCGTTCCCGAAGTGACATACGAAGAGGCGCAGGAACTCGCGATGTTCGGAGCGCAAGTCTTGCACCCGCGCTCGATGGTTCCCTGCCTTAAGGCCGGCGTTCCAGTCCGCGTGAAAAATTCCTACAACATTCAAAGCCCAGGCTCGATCATAGTGCAAAAGCACAGCGGGGCCGTTCCCAAGGTTTGCGCGATAACGGCGGTCAAGGGCGTCACCCTTATCGACATCACCAGTGCGGGAATGCTAGGCGCGGCGGGTTTTTTGGCCCACATCTTCAACCAGTTCCTCAAGTGGAACGTGAGCATTGACGTAATCGCCACAAGCGAAGTTAGCGTCTCCCTTACGGTGAACACAAAGGCCGATTTGTCGGGCTTGCTCGAAGACCTCCGCCGCGTGGCGCAAGTGCAGGCGCGGCCCGGAAAGTCCATCGTCACCGTCATTTGCGACGCGACAAAGTCCGCGGAAGTTTTGTCGACGGGCCTTGTCGCCTTGGCCGCGGC
>CADCCO010000166.1 GCA_902799965.1 uncultured Spirochaetaceae bacterium | reverse complement strand
TTTATTGAAGAATAAAAAAGGTGCAGCGCTCCGATTCCGTAGCCAAGGTCTATCCAAGAAATTCCATAAAAAGCCAAAGCGAAAAAAATTCCGACAATAGGAAAGAAGGGATAAACGACAAGCGAAACAAAAATGTTTTGCGGCAAGCGTCTTTTGGATTGGAAAATCATCACAAGCGTGATAAGGCCCGGCAAAAGGCCAAGGACAACGCTCAATGAATACAGCGAGCTTCTATGGTAAAAACCTTCCTCGTCAAAATAGTAAAAGAGATTTGTCGGTTGGCTGATAATAGTTAGAACGACTCCCAAAAGGCAAATGTAAAAAACGACAAAAAGATGAACCGGAACCCCGCTTTTTACGCCCGCGCGCGGCGAGCGGAGTATTTTAAAATCCAACAAGTCTGACTTGATGAACTCTGCGGAATAAAAGCAAAACAAAAAAGTGTTCACATAATTAAGCGCGAAAACCATAAAGTTGCTTGCACGAACTATGTAGAAGCCGATTTGGCCGGCGTTCCCCCTAAAGACGTATGCGAGAGCGTCAAATGCAAGCAAAAGGCCTGTGATAATCTCCAGCAAAATCAGCGTGCGGCGGCTGTTGTTCTTCAGCTTGTGGCCGGTCAACAAAAAGACTCCAACCTGCAAACAAAAAAAGGCCAGTCCAAAAAGAGTCACAATGCTTACAATTCTAATTGTGTCGTTCATACAAAAATTATATTTTATAAAGCGGAATTTGTCCACAAAAAAATTACAAGGAGCCTCTTCGCGAATTTTTGACAAGCGGAATCTCAGATTCGTCAAAATCGTCGATATGCTTTCCGGAGTACTTTTTGGTCTCGCTTGCGATGACGCCGGAAAGGAGCAGGACCGCGACGATGTTGGGAATTGACATCAGGCCGTTAAGGATGTCAGCGATGTTCCAGATGAACTTAAGTTCCGCCAAAGAGCCTGCGAAAATTCCCGCCACCCAAATTATTTTGTAAACCAGGATGGCCTTCTCTCCGAACAAATAGACTGCGCAGCGCTCGCCGTAATAGTACCAGCCAAGCATTGTCGAAAAGGTGAACGTGATGAGGCCAACAACAAGCACGGGCTTTCCGACAATCGGAATCGTTGAAAAAGCCAGCGACGTAAGCTCGGAGCCGTTTCCGCTTATTGCGTCGATGAAGGGATGCTTTATGATGCAGGAAACAAGAACAAGGCCCGCCATAAGGCAAACGACAACCGTGTCCCAAAAAGTTCCGGTCATCGAAACAAGCGCCTGCCTTTTGGGGTTGCGCGACTGCGCGGCGGCGGCGACAAGCGGAGCGGAACCCATTCCCGATTCGTTTGAAAAAAGTCCGCGCGCGATTCCAAACCTGCAAGCGGAGGCTATCGTGCTTCCGATAAAGCCGCCTCCAGCCGCTCGGGGAGTGAATGCCGCTGAAGCTATCGTTGTGATTGTTTGGACCATGACATCGGCGTTCATTATCAAAATGATGACGCAGCCAAGCACGTAAAAAATCGCCATAAAGGGAACTAGTTTTTCGGACACTTTTGTGATCGACTTTACGCCGCCGATGATCGCCACTCCGACCAATACGCAAAGAATAACCGCGATGGCATAAGTGAGGACTTGGCCGTAAGTTCCTGTCGCGTTGAGGTTTTCCTTTACTGTAGCCACAACCGCGTTCGCCGGAACGGAACAGCCTATGCCAAGGCCGCAGAGCGCCGCCAAAACCTTTACTGTAGCCACAACCGCGTTCGCCGGAACGGAACAGCCTATGCCAAGGCCGCAGAGCGCCGCCAAAAATGCGAAGACAATTCCAAGCCATTTTAGCTTTAGTCCGCGCTCCAGAGCGTACATCGCTCCGCCGAGCATTGTTCCGTCTTCGCTTTTGACGCGATACTTTAGCGCTATCACGGTTTCGGCGTACTTGGTGGCCATTCCAAAAAGGCCGGTGAACCAAATCCAAAGAACCGCTCCAGGCCCGCCAAGCGCGATGGCCGTTCCCACTCCGATGATGTTGGCCGTTCCGACAGTCGAGGCAAGCGCTGTTGTAAGCGCGCCAAACTGCGACACGTCGCCCGGCGCGCCGGAGTCTTTGGTGACCGAAAGCTTTATGGCCTTAAAGATGTCCTTTTGCACAAAGCCGGTTTTAAAAGTCATAAAAAGATGAGTGCCCAGCAAAAGAATGATCTGCGGCCAGCCCCACAAGATTTTGTCGATTTGTTCTATTATTGATGATGCGGTCATAAGTTCTATCATTTATAGGATAAGGGCAAAGGGAACGCTTGTCAAGAAAATTTCCTATAGAAAAATCGCGCGAAGCGCGTTATTGCAAAGCCCGCGACTGCGGGCGGTTGTATAAACTTCTTCTAGCAAAATCGCGCGAAGCGCGTTATAATGCCCCTATGCAAAAACCATTTGAAGAAATCATCGCGGCGTTCACCCCGTCTGGCGACGGACGCTTGGACAGCCTTTTAAAGTTTTCCGCGCTGGCGGAAGAGATGGACGCAATCGCCCGCAGGACAAAATTAGCCGACGGCTCGCGCAGGCAAAACGA
>CADCCO010000165.1 GCA_902799965.1 uncultured Spirochaetaceae bacterium | reverse complement strand
AAAAAATGTTTTGGGACAAAGCGGCGGCGCTGTACGACCTTTTTGAAAATATTTACAACAAAAAAGTATATACGGGAACCGGGAAAAAAGTCGCGGAGTTGATTGATTCCTCCGACGAAGTTTTGGAATGCGCGTGCGGAACGGGAGCCATCAGCGAATACATCGCGCCAAAATGCAAGCGTCTGGTGGCCACTGACTTTTCGGACGGAATGTTGAAGCAGGCCGTAAAAAAATGCGGCAAATTCAGCAACGCGGAATTTAAGAGAGCCGACATAACCGCCCTTGAATTTGGCGACCAAAGCTTTGACAAGGTTGTGGCCGGAAACGTAATCCACTTGCTTCCAGAGCCGCAAAAGGCGCTGACGGAACTTTTCCGCGTTACAAAAAGCGGCGGAAAAATCATCGTTCCGACATACATCAACATGTCAAAGGGAACTGGAATCGTCGCGGTAAATTTCATCAAGTGGCTGGGAGCGGACTTTAAGCGGCAATTTGACTTGGCCAGCTACAAAGAATTTTTTGAAGGCCTAGGCCACAAAGACGCAAGCTACACGGTTGTAGAAGGCCGCATGCCCTGCGCCATCGCGGTGATGCAAAAAGAATAAAAGGAAAAGCCCGCGTTTTAGGAATTTCTTTCGTTCCACGCCAGCCGCATGCTCACAAAGTCCTGCATGTCGGCGAAAAAATCCATTTTTGGCGGATCCACCTTTATTTTTTTGAGCGCCTTTTGCACAAGCGGATTTTTGTAGCAGCAAACCGCGTTGGAGGAAGCGTAGAACAAAACGTCCAGCTGGATTTTATACGCGGCCTCTGCGGTCCACCGTGACGTTTGTTTCTATCACAGGATTGAGGTATGAAACATAGCGCATGTAGTCTTGGTTTGCGTCAAGAACGTCCGCCCAGATTTTGGAAAGGTCGCTTGCGGGCCGGCCGCTTGCCTTTTTAAAGGCGTTAATCAGAGCGCCGTAGTAGGCGGCCATTTTTTCGGACGCGATTTCCAAAAATATTTCTTCTTTAGTCGTGACGTACTTGTAAAGGTTGGCCCTGGACCAGCCCAGTTTTTCCGCGATTGTGGTAAGCGTGATTTCGGCGTAAGGGGCCGTCCTAAAAAGCTCCGCCGTCGCCTCTTTGATTTGACAAAGCCGCTCTTCCTTGTGTTCGTCGCTTCGCGCGCGGATAAAATCCGCCTTGCCGTTTGATTCTGCCATGCGCGCCATTCTAGCGCAATTTCCCTCCTTTTGCAATAAGCGACGGAGCGTTATTTAGGACAAACGCAATATGAAATCAATACAAAAAATGCTCCCGGTTGCGGCTGCGTCAGAGCGGCGCCGCTTGATAACTGCGCTACACGCGCATTGCGCCTTGAAACTATCTACGTTTGCCGCTATCGCGGCAGGCGCAAAGCGAGTGTCGCCGCCAGCCGCCCCGCGCCCTCGCGCATTTTTTTACTGTTTCCAGTTGCGTTTGACCAGGGTAAACAATCGTGAAAAAGGCCAAAACGCGGAAGTGAAAAAGACCGCCCGCCCACTTTGAGGCTGCTAATTTTGCGCAAGCAAAATTGAAGTAAATGTACATCTTACCTAACAGCCTCAACCGTGGGTTAGGGCGAGGCTTTTGAACTGGGAGCGTTTTGATTTTTTTATATTCCATTTGCCCTGGTTAATTCGCGCCGTCTATTGACAAAGCGGCGATTATTCCTTACACTTTGAATAAGTGACAGAATGTTACTAAAGCCAAACGAAGGACGAACTTTCAAATGATTATTGAAAATCAAACATTCGACGAAGAGAGGGCTTTATACGCTTCCAAAGACGCGCTTATAAAAAACTGTCGCTTTGACGGGCCGGCCGACGGCGAGTCCGCCCTTAAGGAAAGCCGCGACATTCAAGTCGTCGGCTGTTTTATGAATCTGCGCTATCCCTTTTGGCATGTAGAAAAAGCGAAAATCACCGACACAAACTTTACCCAAAACTGCCGGGCAGCCCTTTGGTACGACAAAGATATTTACATCGAAAACAGCAAACTTTTTGGAATCAAGGCGATTCGTGAATGCAAAAACATCAGCCTTAAAAACTGCAGCGTTAATTCTCCGGAGTTCGCTTGGAAAAGCCAGAATCTGAAAATTGAAAACGTCTGCGTCGAAGAATCCGAATATCCCTTTTTTGAAATCCGCGGCGCAAAAATCACCGGCCTAAAAATGAAAGGAAAATATTCTTTTCAATATGACGAAAACATCGAAATCACAGATTCCGAGCTGGACACAAAAGACGCCTTCTGGCACACAAAAAACGTGACGGTAAAAGACTCCCTTGTAAAAAGCGAATACCTGGGCTGGTATTCAGAAAACCTCACGCTGATAAACTGCCGCATTATCGGAACCCAGCCCTTCTGCTACTGCAAAAATCTTGTTCTCAAAAACTGTATCATGGAAGACTGCGACCTTGCCTTTGAGCGCAGCGGCGTTTTTGCGGAAGTGAACGGAAAAATCGACAGAATCGACAGCGTAAAAAATCCGCTAAAAGGAAAAATCACGGCTGACGAAATCGGCGAACTAATTTTGGAAGACGATTTTTGCGACAAAACAAAGACGACGATTGTTTGCCGCAACGCAAAACGCTAGGCTCAAGCTTCGATTGACTTTAGCCGCGCCTTGTCGTCGTACATGTCTTTGTCGGCGCGCTCGAATATTTCAGAAACCAAGCTGTCGCTCTCCGGCAAGTATTCAGCCATGCCGGAAGCCAATACCGCTCCGCCATTTGTCTTTAAATTTTCAAGAACTTGACCGCACAACTTTTCCATAAGCTCATGCCGCGCAGAATAGTCGTTCCCGCGAAGGAAAACCACAAACTCGTCCAACTTTTCCATAAGCTCATGCCGCGCAGAATAGTCGTTCCCGCGAAGGAAAACCACAAACTCGTCGCCGCCCACTCTGAACACAGGACTGTGGCTGAATATGCCGCACAAAAGGGCCGCCGACGCGCGAATGTATTCGTCTCCAGCCGCATGGCCCTTAGTGTCATTTATAAGCTTAAGGTTGTTGCTGTCGCACACTACAAGGGCAAAGTTCAAATAGTCAAGGCCGTTGTCGATGTTTCCCTGAACGGACTCTTCAAGCTCCCTGTAGGCGGTCTTGTTCTTGACGCCGGTAAGATCGTCGCGCCGCTTTTTCGGTTTTAAGCTCCTTAAGATGCTGCTTTTCTTTTTTTATTTCTTCGTCAACATTTTCAATGCCGATGATAAAGTGGCTTCCGTCGCTGCTTTTTCTGACAGTCATTCTTGTGTACTGGGGCTTTCCGGACACCATCATGCGGTAAGTTATGTTGCAGTCTTTGTGGGTTTCCATTGTGGAAATCATGTTGTCTTTATTTATAAAATCGGAAAGCTTTTCGCGATCATGTTCATGGATAACCAAAGGTATGTTGGAAAGCGATTCGCCGTAAAAATCATCTCCGGTTTTATTGATTTCAAGATTGCCGTAAGTGTCGTTGATTTGATAGCAGACAAAAGATGAATCCGCGACGTTCACATAATAAATTACGTCGTAAAGCGAAGCCAGGCTTTCAGCGATTTGGCTAAACGTGACGGTCTTCTTTTGGCTTTCCTTTTGCTTTTTTTCAGCCTTAAGTTCATCCTCTATGTCTTTTTCATAAAAGATAAGGTAC
>CADCCO010000164.1 GCA_902799965.1 uncultured Spirochaetaceae bacterium | reverse complement strand
AATCCTCATCAAAGTGAACCAAATCGGCTCGCTTACCGAAACTTTGGAGGCGATTGAAATGGCCCACCGCCACGGCTACACGACCGTGACAAGCCACCGTTCCGGCGAAACCGAGGACACGACAATCGCAGACATCGCCGTGGCCACAAACAGCGGCCAAATCAAGACCGGCAGCATGAGCCGCACCGACCGCATGGCCAAGTACAACCAGCTTATCCGCATCGAGGAAGAGTTGGGAGGCGCGGCTGTCTACGGCTACAAGAAGTTAAGGTAAAAAAAATGGGCGGCCTTTGCGCCGCATTCCAAGCGCTTGTCCTGGACGTAAGAGTGCAGCGACGCGGCGTACATCGCGCGGAAAACCCTGTTCAGCTTGCTTACGCTCATTCCCAATTCTTGCGCGACTGTCGGAGCGTCGTATTCCAAGGCGGGCGTCAACTACTCCGATTGGAATTGAAACCGTCGTAAGCGACGTGACTTTTTTTTCCAAAGATGTCCTTAAAACGGTCGGAGTTGACTTGAATCTCGCTTCCGTTCACAATCCAATCATTGTTGTTGCTTTCGGAACGGAAATTCCTCATTCCCGAAAGGCAGACAAGCGTCCACGCCAAAAGCCGACTATTTTTTAGCGCTTTTCGCTCAAAATGGCTTATTGCCGCTCGTACTATCGAAAGCAAGACTGCAATCGTTAGTTCGAGCGGTTTCACCGCGACCTGCGGTCGCTACAGGTGGCGCGCGGTTGACAGTCATTTGGCGGCGCGATATAGTGTCCGAACGATATTTTTTTTGCGTTATTATAATGAAGAAAAACGTTAATATTTCGGCATTTTTCAGGGATCTCTTTTTTGTGCAGGCGGAATGCGTCCTTTCGTTCGCGGTCATCGGAACGATTTTCGCAAGGGACGCGGCGATTTCTTACGCGCATTTTTTCATTCCGCTTGCGATGGGCGCGATTTGCATGCTCCCCTGCCTTCCGGTCTATTTAATAGAAAACATGACGATTCCTCAAGTGATTGCCCAAAGGCTTTTGGAGCTTGCGGTTTTGGAGCCGCTTTGCGTTTGGACGGCGAACTTTTTGGCGGGCGATTTTTTGGGAAAGCCCGGACTTGTCGTGGTGGCCGCGCTGACGGCGCTTTTTGACGCGCTTTCCTATTCCGTGGCATACTTAATGGAAAAGGCGGAGTCCGAGCGTTTGAACAAAAAGCTGCGGGAAGCGGCGGACAATGCGGACGCGCGAAAAGACGGCGGCGGGGCGGAAGGCGGCGCGAAGGATTCTACCATCGAGGCCTTTGGCGACCAAAACCGCCGCGCGCAAATTCCCATCGCGGAAATTCTTTACTTTGAGGCGGACGCGGAGCAAGTCTTTGCCTACACCGAAAAAGAAATTTTCCAAGTGCGCCAGCGCTTGTACCAAGTGGAAACGCTTTCGAGCGCGGCGGAAATCATCCGAGTGTCCAAGTCGCATCTTGTGAACTTGCGCAAAATCCAATCCGTGCGAACGGCCTTGAACAGCCGCCTTTACGCAAAAATGGCGAACGGCGAGGAAGTTCTTGTAAGCCGCAAGTACGCCCCTAATTTTAAGGAGCGCCTTTCGTAAAGCGTGCATTGCCAGTCCGCGTGAGCGGACAAGTGGATAATTTCCGATGCAAAGCACCATACGGATATTACGCGCATTTCATCGCCCAAAACTTGCATCTTGTATAAAAGTAGTTTTCATTATAAGCCGCATTGTATACAATGCTTTTTGTCACCCCTTGGAGGAGAAAAAATATGAATGGGAAGTTTCAAAATTATAGAACTTACTTTACTCGTTTGCTCGCTATCGCGGTTCCGCTGATTTTGAGCAACATCATAAACCAAGTCCAAATGCTGATCGACCGCATTTTCTTGGGCCAAGCCAACACTTTGTACATGGCGGTTTTGGGAAACACAACCTCGCCGCTTTGGACAACGATGTCGGTTTGCTTTTCAATCGCGACCGGCGCGTCTATTTTGATAAGCCAAAGCGTCGGAGCGAAGGACGACCAAAAAAAGGAAGAGTATTCCGGCTCGCTCGTAAAGTACTGCCACATTCTTCCGTTCGCGCTCTTTTTGCTTTGGTGCTTCGGCTCAAACTATTCTTCGCCGATATTTTTGGTGCTGGGGATGGGCTGCTCGTGGACGGTGATTTTCCAAACGTCAAACCACACAAAGCACTTGGCGATTTGGAGCGTCCTGCGCTCGTGCCTGAACATTTTCTTGGACTGGGTTTTGATTTTTGGAAACCTTGGCTTTCCGTCGATGGGAATCAAGGGCGCCGCGCTTGGAACGACCATCGCCGAATACTTGGGCGGAGCGTACCTTATGTTCGCGTACTTTAGGAGCGGAAAGCTTAACACACGGCCTAGCATGCGGGCGGTGAAAGACGCGAAGTTTGGAAGCTACTTGCACTCCGCGCGGCTTGGCATCAACACCGCCTTGGAGGACTTTTGCTGATCATCCGCATTTTGAACTCAATCAACGAGCTTGCGGCCGGCATTTATTCCATCATCTTTGGCGTGGAAGTTTTGGCCGTCGTAATCATCGGTTCTTTGGGAAGCGGAACTTTGACGCTGGCTTCCGAGGCGGTGGGCCAGAGCGACAGGAAGCAGTTTAAGGGTGTGTGCCTTGCGGCCTACGCGCTCAGCCTTGTGGTGACGCTGGCGATGGTTTTGGTTTCGCTTTTGTGTCCAAGGTGGATCATCTCGGTCTTTACAAAGGACAGGGGCATTATCGCGACCAGCGGCATTTACTTGCTTTTGATTTCGGTGAACCTGGTTTCAAAGTCGGGGAACATAGTCGTCGGAAGCGCGATTCGCGGAAGCGGCGACACAAGATGGATGTTCTTCACGCAGATTTTTGGAACGGCCTTTGTAATCGCTTGCGCATGCTTTTTTGTCTACACGCTGGGGCTTGGAATTGTCGGAGTTTTCCTTGCGGTCATCGTGGACGAAGCCGTCCGCTTTGCGATTAACTTTGGAAAGTTTGTGCGGATTTACAAAAAGTCGCCGGTCTTTGGAGAATGAAATGGATTGTGTAATTGAAACAGAGCGGCTTTGGCTAAGGGAGTACACAGCGGAAGACTTTGCCGCCTTGTACGAGATTATGTCCGACCCAGAGACGATGAAGCACTACCCCGCCCCCTTTGACGAAGAAAAGACCCGCGGCTGGATCAGCTGGAATTTGGACAACTACCAAAAACTGGGCTTTGGCCTTTGGGCGGTTGTCCTAAAAGAGAGCGGAGAATTTATCGGCGACTGCGGAATCACTCTGCAGAACATCGACGGCCAGACGCTCCCGGAAATCGGCTACCACATAAACAAAAAATATTGGAGGCGGGGCTTTGCAAAGGAAGCGGCCCGCGCGGTCCGCGACTGGGCTTTTTGCAACACTGACTACGACGCGATTTATTCCTACATGAAATACACCAACATAGGCTCGTACTCAACCGCCCTCGCCAACGGAATGAAAAAGGTCAAGGAATACCCCGACCCAAAGAATGAAATTTCATACGCCTACGCGATCACTCGCGACGAATGGGAAAAATTGGAGGAAGAAAAATGGATAAAGAATGGTCTGAAAAAAACAAGAAAATGCAAGCGCTGATTGCAAAGGAAAAAACTTTTGCGGAAGGCATAAAAGTTCTTCTTGAATTGCGAAGCTCTTTGTTCGAGCAGATTGCTTCTATTGTGAAAACTTTTCCTCCAGCAGCATTTTATCAGATGCCGTTTGGACCAGGCGACGGGAACCATAACGCTACCCTCGCTTGGTCGCTTTGGCATCTGTTCCGCATAGAAGACATTGTCGCTCACACATTGATTTTGAATAACAGGCAGATTCTTTTTGAAAACAATTGGCAAGAGAAAACAAAATGCCCGATTGTCACGACAGGGAACGAGCTTGACGGCGAAGCGATGGTTGACTTTTCAAAAAAGCTGAGCGTCAAAGCTCTTTACGAATACTGCGCGTCCGTGATGGATTCCACAAACGAGCTTTTGAAGGGCTTGCAATTTTCCGACTTAAAGCGAAAGTTTTCGGAAGAGGACAAAGAGCG
>CADCCO010000163.1 GCA_902799965.1 uncultured Spirochaetaceae bacterium | reverse complement strand
GGTTGTTCCCAAAATCAGCGGGCGGATGTCGGGACGCGGCGGCAGGGATTTTTTAAAGGCCTCGCATTCGGGGCTTTGAATGAAACTTTCTATTTCTATAGCCTTTACGACGCGCTCGCGCTCCAAAAGGTCGCGGGGAACGTGGATCGAGCCGCCCTTTAAGTCCAATAGAATTTTCCCAAGCTCTTCAAGCGACTTGTCCGCAAGGGAGGCGCGCAGAACGCAAGTCCGAAAAGGTTTTGTAAAAGTCCTTTTGGTACAAAAAGACCGAGTATTCTTGGCTTAAGTCGGCCACGTCAATCAAGTGGTAGGGAATTTGTTTTCCGTCAAGGACGTAGTCGGCCAAGTCCTTTCCGCTTCCGATGTCCAGTCCCTTGTAGACTTGGCGGCTGTCGGCGGAAATTATTTCTCCGCCAAGCGCGGCGGCAAGGCGGACTCCGATCGCGGTTTTTCCGACGGCGGTGGGCCCAAGGAGAACGACGCAATTGCAGGGCGGCCCTTTTGGGGCTTGCGAAAGATTTTCGTTTGCCGCGACTCCTTCGTTCACGGTTTTCTCCAAAATCATTGAACCTTGCAGACGGCGCATTTTAGGTATTCGCTTTTGGGATAGCCCAGCAATACCGGATGGTCGGGAGCCGCGCCGCGCTTTTGCAAAATCTGTACGCGCCTGTGGCTGTCGCTGGCCGCCGAAGCGAGCATTGAATAAAAATTCGTTTCGTCAAAAAAGTGCGAGCAAGAGCAAGTGACCAAGATTCCGCCGGGGTTCAAAATGCGCATGGCGCGCAAGTTTATTTCCTTGTAGCCGGAATAGGCTTTTTGAATCATCTTTGCGCTTTTGGTGAAGGCGGGCGGGTCAAGGATAATCACGTCGAATTTTTCGCCGTCAGCCTCGTACTTTTTAAGCGCGTCGAACACGTCGACGCAAACGGAGGAGACGACCTTTTCGGCGCCGTTAAGCGAAATGTTTTTGTTTATCAAGCCGACCGCGTCTTGGGAAATGTCGGCGCAAACGACGCTTTTCGCGCCGGCGAAGAAGGCGTTGAGGCCAAAGGCGCCGGTGTGGCTAAAGGCGTCGAAAACTTTTTTTCCGCGGCAGTATTTCCAGATTTCCTTGCGGTTGAATTTTTGGTCAAGGAAGTAGCCGGTCTTTTGGCCGTTCGCCATGTCCACTTGTATGCGGACGGAATTTTCGACAATCGTTATCGTGGAAGCGTCGGACGCGCCGGCGGCGGCTCCTTTTGGCGCCTTGAGCCAGCCGCTCTTTGGCTCCAAGCCTTCCTTCAATCTAACGTCCGCGTCGCTGCGCTCGTAAATCGCGTCAGGCTCGCAAACTTTTTCTAGCGCGGAAATTATTTCCTTCCTAAAAACTTCGCACGAAAGCGACAAAAATTGGACGAGCAAATAAACCTTGCCGCCTTCCGCGACATAGCGCTCACAAATGAAGCCCGGCAAAAAGTCCGCCTCGCCAAAGACAAGGCGGAAGGAGTCGCCCGCCTCAAAGTGGATTTTCCGCAAATTGAGCGCGTCGTGGATTTTCTTGAATATAAAGGCGCTTTTGTCCGCGTCGATTTCTTCCGCCTTTTGCTGCCCCAAAATGCGGACGGTGATTTTTGACGCGCGGTTGAAGATTCCGCTTGCCAAAAAGGCGCCGCCGTTAGTGTAAAGCTCGACAAGTTCGCCGTCCTTTACGGGAAAGCCGGCGGCCTCGTCCGCGGAAGCGAAATTCGTTTCCTTCCATTCGTTTCCTTCAAAATACTTTACGCGGCCAAGCTCGTTGCCGTAGGCCCACAAAAAGCCCGCCTTGATTTCTCTTTCTTCGTTCTTCTTTAAAAACACTCGCGGAAAATTCATACCCTAACAATAGCGCTTTTAGGGCGAATTTGCAAGCGGAACGCGCTTTTGCTAGCGGTAATATCGATTGCGCTCTCACGAGCGCGACTGGCAATAGCGCTTTTAGGGCGAATTTGCAAGCGAAAAAAAACACGCGAAGGAGACGGGCGGTTGGCAATGGAAAGCGTATATCGAACGATTAAAAACACGGGCATAGAGGGGCGGGACGCAGAAAAAAAAGACTTAGTGGGGCCCTGTCAGCGAGCCAGCAAGCGATTGGCAGCGCTCGGGAGAGCGCAAGTGGATATTTTCCT
>CADCCO010000162.1 GCA_902799965.1 uncultured Spirochaetaceae bacterium | reverse complement strand
GTTTGCGTTCCCGCCCGCGTAAAAACTTTTGCCACCGACGTTTACGACTACAAAAAAATCGCGGCCGTTGCCGACAAAGTTATGATCATGGCCTACGACGAGCACTGGTCCACAAGCGGCCCGGGTTCCGTCGCGTCAATCAATTGGTGCAAAAAAATCGTTGACTACGCGCTTGGCGTTTTGCCCGCCGACAAGTACATCATCGGCGTTCCCTTTTACGGCCGCAGCTGGATAGACCGCTCGCTCGCGCAAGCTTGGTACTTTAACGGCGCCAATCGCATCATGCACGAAAACGAAGTCAAGCAGTTAAAGCGCAAGGACGGCGTTCCGCACTTTGAATACGAGGCCAAGGCAAAGGTGACGCTTTGGTTTGACGACGCGACCAGCCTCTTGCAGCGCGCCAGAATGTACAAAGATTACGGTTTTGACAAAATCGCTTTTTGGCGCCTAGGCATGGAAGACGCCGTCTTTTGGGATTGGATCGCGGCGGAGTGAACGCCGCCTGCGCAAACTCCTTATGACAAAAAAAAGGGCCGCTTAACGCGCGCGAGTTTTTGCGAAGCGAAAACTCGTTATAAAATGGGCGAAGCCCATTTTATGGCATGTGGATTATTTCGCGGGGCTTGGCGCCGTTGGCCGGACCAACGATTCCGCGCGCTTCCATCTCTTCCACCAAGCGAGCGGCGCGGTTGTAGCCAATCTTCAGCCTGCGCTGAATGTAAGACGCGCTGGCCTTTCCAGCCTCGATGACAATGTCCAAAGCCTTTTGGTAAAGCGGGTCGCTTCCTTCGTCAAAAAGTCCCGGCTCGGGATTTTCTTCGTCCTCGTCGTCGACAAAAATTTCGTCGTCAATGTATTCCGGGAAGCCGTATTGCTTGACGTAATTGACGACGTTCTCAACTTCGTCGTCGCTTACAAGCGTTCCTTGAATTCTTATAGGAACAGGATTCACGGCGCTTACAAAAAGCATGTCGCCGCGGCCCAAAAGTTTTTCGGCGCCAACTTGGTCGATGATGATGCGGCTGTCCATCTTTGACGCTACGGCAAACGCTATGCGGCTTGGAATGTTGGCCTTGATAAGGCCCGTGATTACGTCAACCGACGGGCGCTGAGTGGCCAAAACCAAATGGATTCCGACGGCGCGGCTCATCGCGCACAAACGGGCGATTGTCGATTCAAGCTCTTTTCCGGTCGTGGCCATCAAGTCCGCGAACTCGTCGATGATGACAACGATGTACGGAAGCTTTTCGCTCGCTATGTGGCGCTCTTCAATTCGCTTGTTGTAGCTGATGATGTCGCGAACGCCCATGCCGTCCAAAAGCGCGTATCTGCGTTCCATCTCGCACAAACAATACTGCAAAGACTGAAGCGCGCGCTTTGGCTCCGTGATTACAGGCGTGAGCAAGTGCGGAATGTCGTTGTACAGCTTCAATTCGACAATCTTTGGGTCAACCAAAATCAACTTGACTTGCTCGGGCGAGCGCTTGTAAAGGATGGAAAGAATCAACGAGTTCACGCAAACCGATTTGCCAGAGCCTGTTGAACCCGCGATGAGCAAGTGCGGCGTTTTGGAAAGGTCAATGACTTGCGCCTCGCCCTGAATGTCCTTTCCCAAAATCACGGGCACGGCCATCTTTTTGTATTCCGGCAATTCCTGCTCGATGATTTCGCGGAATGCGACAACCGCGCGCTCTTTGTTAGGAACTTCTATTCCCACCGCGCGCTTTCCGGGAATCGGCGCGACGATACGAACCGATTTTGCCGCCAAGCGCAAGGCGATGTTGTCCTGCAGCGTTACGATTTTGCTAAGCTTTACGCCAGGCGCGGGCAAAATTTCAAACATAGTTACAACCGGGCCTTTTCGGTTCCGCGCTGATTTTAAATTCCTCAAGCGTTTCCTTAAGCTGCGCGGCGCTGGCGTTGGTTCCTTCGTCGATTACCCAGTAATCCGAATTTTCAAATTCGTTAAGAATTTTGTCGGTGGGAATTTTGTAAACGCCGCGAGTGAATCGCGAGTCTATGATTTTTGGCTCCGGCCGCTCAACGGGAATCGGCGCGGGTTTTTCCACCGGCTCGGGAACCGCGGATGACGCGGCCGTCGTTTTTTCCTGCAAGCGCGGGTTTACGGCGGTCAAAGTTTTTTCATCGTTAATTGAAACAGGCGCGCTGTCCTCGCCGTCAGTCTCGGGCGTCACGTCAACTTCAAATTCTTCTTGCACGCCGTCGTCTTGGTCGGCGTCTTCCTCTTGGTCGGCGGAAGCGTCTTCTTGGTCCTCTTGCGCTTCTTGGTCCGCGTCTTGGTATTCTGCGCGTCGTACTGTTCGGCGGCGACAGAAAGCGGCGCGCCTTGCTCTTCCAACGCGTTGTAGCCGCCGTCGTCCAAATCGTCGTCGCTGTTATCGTCAGCAACTTCTTCTTCTACATAATTAGGGTAGTCGTCCGCGTCAAAATCTTCTTCGCCGTTAATGTCGTCATCGTCAACTTGCGGCGTTTCGACCGGCGCTGGCGTCGGAGCTTCGACAGGAATTTCTTCCACGACGCTTTTTGTTTCGCGCGAAATCGTTATTGGCTCGGCCGGCTTGGCTTCACCTTGCGGAACTGAAGCAGGCTCGTCGATTTTTTCCTCTTGCAAAAATTGCTTGTAAATAGGCTGAGAGGCCTCATTTGAGGGCTTAGAAGCAACTTGCGCCGCCGTTTCTTGCTCTTGAACCA
>CADCCO010000161.1 GCA_902799965.1 uncultured Spirochaetaceae bacterium | reverse complement strand
AACATGGAAGAAAGTTCCGGCCACAACTCAAGGCTAAAGGAGATGATGCTTTTTATCGACGAGCGTTACCGCGACCGAATTTCTTTGAACGACATCGCGCGCGCCGGCGGGGTAAGCCAAAGCCTTTGCAACCAAATCTTCAACAAACTGACCGAAAAATCCCCGATAGAATATTTGGCGCAATACCGCTGCCGCAAAGTGGCCGACCTGCTTGCCTCAAGCGAAATGTCGATGACAGAAATCGCCGACGCCACCGGATTTTCCGGCGCCAGCTACATGGCCGAAACTTTTAAGAAATATTTTAACCAATCGCCAAGAGACTACAAAAAAAGCCAACGGAGGTAATGAATATGATTCAGATTTTTGGAACCAACAAGTCATTTGACTGCAAGGCGGCCCAACGCTTTTTTAAGGAACGCCGCCTGCCATTTCAATTTGTCGATTTATAAGGAAAAAGAAATGAGCCAAGGCGAATTTGAAAGCGTTGTCGCGGCCCTTTCAAAATCCTTTGGAAGCCGTTCCGCTGCCATCGAAGCGCTAATCGACCAAAAGAGCAAAGACTACTCCAGCGTGGCCTACCTTGACGACAGCGACAAAGAATCAAAGCTCTTTGAAAACCAAGCCAAGCTCCTAGTCCAGCCCGTCTGCCGCAACGGCAAAACAGAAGCCACCGTCGGCATGGCGCAAAAGGTTTGGGAGGGGTGGAGGTAAGGGGGGGTGCTGTTCGGGAATTCCGAAGAGGTGGATTGTCGGCAAAGTGTGCCTAATAATCAAAAAATATCGACCAATTTCTCTGGCAAGGTCAATTTATCGACCATTTTCCTCACACATTCCCCGCATAAACAAACTCCAACCGCTCCTTGGCGACATCAACCAGGCGCCTTATCTTGCTTACAGGCGTAGGCTCTGTGTCCAAAATCTTAAAGCGCGGAAAAAATCTTGTGATGTGGAGCGGAATCTTTTTGCCAAACTCTTTTTCCAAGCCGGCGACCCAGGCGCAAAGGGAGCGCATTTCTTCATCGCTGTCGTTTTTTCCAGGGATTATCAGAGTGGTCAGCTCCACATGGCATGAATCAAGAGCGCCGCCGATAAAGTCTTTTGTCATTCGCAAGTCGCCGCGGATAAAGTCTTTGTAAAAATTTTCGGAAAAGGATTTTAGGTCGATGTTCATCGCGTCAATGTAAGGCTTTATCTCTTTCAAAACTTTTAGGCTTCCTGTTCCGTTTGTGACCAAAACGCTTTTCATTCCGGCTTTCTTGCAAAGCTTTGCGGCGTCGCGGACAAACTCCCAGCCAACCAGCGGCTCGTTGTAAGTAAAGGCAAGTCCTATGTTGCCGCGGCCGCGCAAGGCAAGAGCGCTTTGGACAAGTTCTTGGGGAGAATAACGTTCCGCCGTGTCCTTATAACTAAACGCTTCCTGCGACCATGAGATGCCGCTGTTTTGGCAAAAGGGGCAGCGCAAGTTGCAGCCATACGAGCCGACTGACAAAACCATCTTTCCCGGCATGAACATTTTGAGCGGCTTTTTTTCTATCGGGTCAAGCGCGAGCGCGGTAAGCTTTCCGTAATTGTCGGCGACAATCTTTCCGCTTCGGCAAGCCCTGGCTCCGCAAAAGCCTGTCGCGCCTTCCTCAATCTTACAGCGCCTAAAACACGCGTCGCATTGCGGCATGGTCTGTCTCCTCCAAAAGCGCTTAGTGATGGCGGACAACTTCAAAGCGGAACAATTCGACTTTTTCGCCGGGAGCGATGCCGCCCTTACGCCTTGCGATCGACACTTGCTGGTCAACCGTGTCAACGCCGTCAAGGTCTGGAAGAAGAAGCCCGCGCTTGTATCCGCTTTGAACAATCACGCCGTATTTTTTCACGTCAAGCTCCGATTCGGATTTTATTTTTTCCGGCTCGCCCAAAACGTCCACGCTGATGTCAAGGTATTTTAGCTCGTCCTCTTCCACCGGCTCAAAGCGGGGGTCTTTGCTGACCGCGTTAACGGCGTTGTGGATTATTTCCAGCGCCAAATTTTTTTGCGTGGGACCAGCGCCAAATTTTTTTGCGTGGGACCAGTCGTTCCGATGCAGCCGCGCAAGGCTCCAAACTTGTGGACGGACACAAAAGCGCCGGCCTGGGCGTTCAACAGTTCCGCCGGAAGCCAATCAGGCAAAGGCATGACGCTTCCGTTTTTTACAAAATGCTCGGCGGACGCGCGGGCAAGCCTGACATAAGCGTCGGACTTTTCTTTCTTGCTCGCAATCTCGCCTTCCACAAATTTAAGCCGCGCGTTTAGAAAGCGCCTTCCTTCGTCGCGGCCCTTTGGAACAAAAGAGCATATCCCGTAGCCTACGCCGGTCACGTCCTCGTGCGAATATTGCTTGGCCTCAACAGCCGTTCCGTCCAACGCTCCAGCCATGATGACAAAAGACTTGTGCCCGCACTCGGCGGCC
>CADCCO010000160.1 GCA_902799965.1 uncultured Spirochaetaceae bacterium | reverse complement strand
AGTTTTGGCCGACTGCGGCTGCGGCGGCGACTGTTCAAGCTTGCCTGAGCTTATGCTTTGCCAGATGAGCGGAATCACAGGCGAGCGCGTAATCTTCACTTCAAACGAAACTCCGGCCGAAGAATTTCAGCTTGCATACAAGCAGGGAAACATCATCAACCTTGACGACATTACCCACATAGAATTTTTGCGCGACGCTCTTGGCGGAAAATTCCCGGAACTGATTTGCTTCCGTTACAATCCCGGCCCGCTCAAGGACGGAAACGCGATTATCGGAAAGCCCGAGGAAGCCAAGTACGGCTTGACCCGCGAGCAGATTTTTGAGGCCTACAAAAAGGCGCGCGACTTTGGCGCCAAGCGCTTTGGTCTCCACACGATGGTCGCTTCAAACGAGCTTAATCCCGACTACTTTGTAGACACCGCCAAAATGCTTTTTGAGCTTACTGTGGAACTAAAAGAAAAGCTTGGAATCAAAATCGAATTCCTTGACTTGGGCGGAGGGCTTGGAATCCCCTACAAGCCCGGACAAAAGAAAGTCGACTACTTTGAGGTGGCCAACAAAATCCGCGCGCTTTACGACAGCATGATCGTTCCCGCCGGCCTTGACGGTTTGGAAATCAAGTGGGAATGCGGCCGCCCAATCACAGGCCCTTACGGATGGCTTGTCACAAAAGCGATTCACAAAAAAGACACGTACCGAAAATACATCGGCGTTGACTCTTGCATGGCCGACCTTATGCGGCCCGGCATGTACGGCGCCTACCACGAGGTTACGGTCAGCGGAAAAGAAGCCGCGCCCAAAACGGAAGTCTACGACGTTGTCGGAAGCCTTTGCGAAAACTGCGACAAGTTCGCGGTCCAGCGCCCGCTTCCAAAAATAGAAAACGGCGACTTGGTCATCATTCACGACGCGGGCGCGCACGGACGGGCTATGGGCTTTAACTACAACGGAAAGCTCCGCGCGGGCGAAATTCTCATGCGCTCGGACGGCTCGTTTGTCCAAATCCGCCGCCGCGAAACTGTCCAAGACCTTTTTGCCACGCTTGACCTTGACGGAGTAAAGGACTTTAAATGAGCGTCCAAGAAAGCGGCGGCGCGCTCGAACGGCCGCGAGCCGCTTACGTAAAGGGCGCCCTGTGCCTGATTTTTTCCGCCTTTAACTTCGCGCTGATGGCCGCGCTCGCGCATTTGGCCGGCGACATCCCATTTACCGAAAAGGCTTTTTTCAGGAACGCCGTCGCGGTTGTCGTCACTCTTTTTATTTTGATAAAAAGCCGCGAGAGCGTCCGCGTTCCAAAAGGCGCCGGCAAGTTCTTGATTTTGCGCGGCCTTTGCGGTTCCGCCGGAATCTTCGGAAACTTTTACGCGCTCGACAGAATCCCGATTGCCGACGCGGCGATTCTAAACAAGATGTCTCCTTTCTTTGCGGTTGTCTTTAGCCTTTTTGTCGTGGGAGAAAAAATCAAGGCCGTTCCGATGGCCGCGACAATCGGCGCTTTTCTTGGCGCGCTCTTTGTGATAAAGCCCGGCGCGTCGGCGGTTCATTCGCTTCCGGCCTTGGCTGGCTTTTTGGGCGGAATGGGCGCGGGCTTTGCCTACGCTTGCGTGCGAAAGCTTGGCTCGATGAAAGTCAAGGGCGCTTTGGTAATCGCGTTTTTTTCCTGCTTTTCTTGCGCGCTCTGCCTGCCATTTATGCTTTTGAATTTTGTCGCGCCCACATGTCAGCAGTTTTTGTGTTTGCTGGGAGCGGGAGTCGCGGGCTGCCTTGGACAGTTTGGAATTACATACGCTTACTTTTTCGCCCCCGCCCGCGACATTTCGATTTTTGACTATTCGCAAATTATTTTTTCTTCGCTCTTGGGTTTTGTTATGTTCGCGCAAATCCCGGACGCGCTCAGCTGGATTGGCTACGCGGTCATCGTTTTAATGGCGGCAATCGTGTTTGTTTATAATAGGAGACAATATGAAAAATAGAATAATTTTCGCGCTGGGCTTGCTCGCGTTCGTAACGCTCTTGAGCGTAGCGCTCTTTGCGTCCTGCAAAAAGTCCGCGTCGCTTTATCCGGAATGCTTTCAATTGGACAACGGCCTTACCGTTTTTGTTCGCGAAGACCACAAGGTTCCGCTCGCGTACATCGAAATCGCCGTGCGCGCGGGCGGCGTGACCCAGCGCCGCGACAACACGGGAATCTTTCACTTGTACGAGCACATGATG
>CADCCO010000159.1 GCA_902799965.1 uncultured Spirochaetaceae bacterium | reverse complement strand
CCGCCGTTTGACAGGCCGGGAAAATTCTTTAGCTTGTTCAACCAAAAGGCTCAAAACCGTCTGATTGCGATTATTCGCAGCGTTAATGACAACGCTAGGATTGCGTAGCGCCAGAATGAATTTCCTCTAGCAAAATCGCCCAAAATGCGCTACCCTTAACGGCATGAAACAAGTTCGCGTAATCGCAGAAAGCAAAAACAAATTGGTGCTGGACGAGGCCGCCGAAAAGGGCGACTGGATTGATTTGGCGCAAATCAATTCTGTGGACACGGGATTGGTGGAAAAGGCGCTGGCGGCCGGAGCCGACAAGGTTTACCAAGAAAAGCTTCGCTCGGCAAAAAGCGAGTTTGAGTTGCAAAGCCAAAAAGAAAAGGCGGCCTTGCTTTCCAAGGCCGAAAAGGATAGGGGCGACGACCAAAAACTCATCGCGGAACTGAGCGCGAAAATTTCTTCTTTTGAAAACGAAAAAAAACTTGCGGTGGCCGAAGCGCTTTCAAAAAAGGATTCCGAGATTTCGGAACTAAAGCAAAAACTTGCCGCTGGCGAATCGCAAAGCCAGCTGCAACTGCAAAAAATTCAAAGCGAAAAAAATCTTGAGATTCAGAAAATCCAAAACCAGCTGGAAAACGCCGCAAGCAAGGCCAAAATTAGCGAGGACAGCCTAAAGCAAAATTTTGAAAGCCAGCTAAAATTGAAGGACGAGCAAATCGCATACTACAAGGACCTCAAGGCCAAGATGTCTACCAAGATGATTGGCGAGTCTCTTGAAGTCCATTGCAAGACGCAGTTTGAGCAGTACCTTAGGCCGGTCATGCCCAACGCGTATTTTGAAAAGGACAACGAAGTTTCGCGCGCGTCGGGCAGCAAGGGCGACTTTATTTTTCGCGACAAGGCCGACGGCGTTGAGTACATTTCGATTATGTTCGAGATGAAAAACGAGGCGGACGAGACCGCGACTAAGCATACAAACGAATCTTTCTTTAAGGAACTGGACAAGGACCGGCGCGAAAAAAAATGCGAGTACGCCGTTCTTGTTTCTTTGCTGGAAAAGGACAGCGAGCTTTACAACGGCGGAATCGTTGACGTTTCGCACAAGTTTCCAAAGATGTATGTGATTCGACCGCAGTTTTTCATTCCGCTCATCACGCTTTTATGTAACGCCGCAAAGAATTCTTTGGAATGGCAAAGACAGCTTGAGGTTGCCAAGAACCAGTCGATTGACATAACCAACTTTGAGTCGCGGCTTACGGAATTTAAAAGCGGCTTTGACAAAAACTACAGGCTGGCCAGCGAAAAGTTTGCCACCGCGATTGACGAGATTGACAAGACGATCGACCACTTGAACAAAATAAAGGCCGCATTAATCGGAAGCGAAAACAACTTGCGCCTTGCCAACAACAAGGCCGAAGACCTTACGATAAAAAGCCTTACGCGCGGAAATCCCACGATGACGGAAAAGTTTGCGGAACTAAAGGCGCAGGGCGGGAAGGCGCTGCCAGGCGCGAAAGGCAAACCGGGCGCGAACGATGCGGCCGCCTCCAGCGATTCCAGCGCTTCAAACTATTCCGGCGAGCAAGGCGGCTTGTTTTAATTTATGCAAAAGGAACGCGCAAAAAACAACAGGACGCTCACTTTAAATGAGGAGGAAATTCCCGCCTTGCGCGCGCGGCTTTTGACAGCCGGCGATCTTGACGCAAGCCCAAAAAGCGGCGCAAAAAAAAGCGCGAACGATAGCGCCAAAAGCGGCGGCGTCCTCGCGACCGCAATCGAAAACAAAATCATAAACGCGGACTTGTTCGCCGCGCTGCCGCTGCTGCCGGACGAATTCGCCGACCTTATAATCATCGACCCGCCTTACAATCTTAGCAAAAATTTTGGCGGCCTAAAATTCAACGAGCGCTCGGACGCCGCCTACGACGAATACCTTGCCTCGTGGTTTCCCGCGGTTTGCAAAAAGCTAAAGGCCAACGGAAGCCTTTACATTTGCGGCGACTGGAAGTGCTCGTCGGCCTTGCAGCGCGCGGTCCAAAAAGAGTTGACGGTGATGAACAGAATCACTTGGCAGCGCGAAAAAGGCGAGGCCGTGATGCAAAAGCGAAAAGTTTTGGCTCCCTACACGCAGGACGGAAAGCCCAAAGATTGGGAGCGCGCCGCGGCCGGCAATTTTAGGCTTACGCATCCGTCAAATTTTTGGGACGACATTTCCGTTCCTTTTTGGTCAATGCCCGAAAACACCGACCATCCGACGCAAAAGCCGGAAAAGCTTTGCGCCAAGTTGATATTGGCTTCGTGCCCAAAAGGCGGAATGGTATTCGATCCGTTTTTGGGGAGCGGAACCACGGCCGTCGTCGCAAAAAAGTTGGGCCGATCTTTTTGTGGAATTGAAATTAACGAAGAGTATTGCTTGTGGGCGCAAAAACGCCTTGAGCGCGCGGAAAGCGACGCAAGCGTTCAGGGTTACGCCGACGGCGTTTTTTGGGAGCGAAACACGCTGGCGGAACAATACAAACTAGGAGTTTCTTATGAAAAAGATATTTAATTTTGTACGCGCGGCGACATTCGCGCTTTTGGCCGTATGCTTTGCGGCGGCGCTTGCCTCGTGCGGCTATCGCGGCGACGTTACGATTGTTTACACAAACGACGTTCACGCGCACATCAACAACGCGGGCGAAAAGAAAAACAACCTTTCTTACGGAACGGTTGCCGCGATAAAGGAAGACTTGCGCGCGCAAGGAAAGGCGGTCGCGCTTGTTGACGCAGGCGACTTCGCCCAAGGCACCGCCTACGCTTCTATGGACTCGGGCGCGAGCGTCATAAAGTTTATGAACGCCGCCGGCTATGATGTCGCCGCTTTGGGTAACCACGAGTTTGACTACGGCTTTGAGCGCCTTTTTGGAATCGTCAAAGAGGCGGCCTTTCCCTTGCTGTCTTGCAACTTGATTGACGTAAAAGGAAAGCCAATCGATGTCGCGCCCTACAAAATTTTAAAGCTTGGAAAAACGCGCGTCGCCTTTGTGGGCGGCTTGACCCCCGAAACTTATTC
>CADCCO010000158.1 GCA_902799965.1 uncultured Spirochaetaceae bacterium | reverse complement strand
GAACGACGTGATTTACGTTGAGGACGAAAAGGACCGCCGCGAAGGAGCGATGGCATAATGAACACAAGACCCGACAGGCTTAGCGCCTCGATGATGCAGATTCCTCCAAGCGGAATCAGAAAATTTTTTGAAATGCTTATCGGCCACGACGACGTGATTAGTTTGAGCGTCGGCGAGCCGGACTTTCCAACGCCTTGGGTGATTCGCGAGGAAGCCTTTTACCATTTGGAAAAGGGCCACACAAGCTACACTTCAAACTGGGGCTTGATTGAATTGCGCGAAGAGATTGCAAAATACCTTGCGTGCTACAACATGTCTTACGAACCCAAAAACGAAATACTCATCACGGTCGGAGCCAGCGAAGGCGTCGACGCGGTTTTGCGCGCGATTCTTAATCCCGGCGATGAAATCATCGTAAGCCAGCCCTGTTATGTAAACTACGTTCCGCTCGCGGAACTTTGCCAGGCCAAGGCCGTTCCGCTGGACACAGGAAAGTCCAATTTTTATCCGACGGCGGAAGCGGTTGAAAAACTTATCACGCCAAAGACAAAGGCCTTGATGATTTGCTCTCCCAACAATCCACGGGAACGATGATTCCCAAAGAGGAGTTGGAAAAAATCGCCGAGCTAGCGAAGAAGCATCAGTTTTGGGTGATTAGCGACGAAATTTATTGCGAGTTGGTTTACGACGGAAGCGAGCATGTTTCGATCGGCTCCTTTCCGGGCATGAAAGACTACACGATCGTCCTTAACGGTTTTTCAAAATCGTTCGCGATGACCGGCTGGCGCATCGGCTACATCGCCGCGCCCAACGAGCTTTTGTCGCAAATAGTGAAGGTGCACGGCTACAACACAATTTGCGCGCCAATATTCAGCCAGTACGCGGCGGCGGAAGGCCTTCGCAACGGCTGGAAGGAAGTTGAAAGAATGCGCGTAAGCTACCAGCAGCGCCGCAACTTGATGGAAAAAGCCTTTAACGAGATGGGACTTCCGGTGCCGGAACCAAAGGGCGCCTTTTACATGTTCCCCGACATTTCCGCCACGGGATTGAGCAGCGAGGAATTCGCCACGCGGCTTTTTAAAGAACACAATGTGGCCGTCGTTCCCGGAAGCGTTTTTGGCGCGGGCGGCGAGGGCCACATCAGGGTATGCTACGCCACTGCGGTAGACAAAATCAAGGTTGCTTTGGAAAGAATAGAATTGATGGTGAAAAGTTTAAAGTAAACAGACCATAAACCTTGTGGCGTTTTGTATAGGAAATTATCCACTGGTCCGCTCACGCGGACTGTCAATACGCCACTGCTTTTAGTAGGCTCCTTTTCCTGCCAGTACGACCCAGACGGTTTTGATTAGAATCCAAATGTCAAGCCAAATCGACCAGTTTTGGATGTAGTAGGCGTCTAGCGTCACGCGGTCTTCGTAGGCGGTGTCGCTGCGGCCTGATGTTTGCCACATTCCTGAAAGGCCGGGCAATACCGAAAGTATGTAGTCCGCCTTTTTTCCGTAGCGCTCAAGCTCGTCTTGCATTACAGGCCGCGGTCCGATGAAACTCATTTCTCCGACAAAAATGTTTATCAGCTGCGGAAGCTCGTCCAAGCTTGTCTTTCGGATGAATTTTCCAAAGGGCGTGACGCGCGGATCGTTTTCCAGCTTGCGGTCTCTGTCCCACTGCTTTTTCATCTTGGGGTTTTCCGCCAAAATTTTCGCCAGCTGCTTGTCCGCGTCAATGTACATCGAGCGGAATTTCCAGCACTTGAATTCCTTGCCGTTTTGGCCGACGCGCCTGTGACCGTAAAGGACTGGGCCGGGCGACGTGAGTTTTACAAAGAGCGCCGTCAGCAAGCAAACCGGAAGCGTCAAGGGCAGCGAGCAAATTATTATCGCAAGGTCAAAGGCGCGCTTTGCCACGTGAGCTTGGATTTTTGTCAAATAGTTTGTTGACGAAAACGCTACGATTCCCGCGATGTCGCGCAAGTGGGGCGCGCCGCTCATCGTGCTGTTCAACTGTTCCGAAACGACGATTGTGTAGCGGTAGAATTTTTTTATTTCAAGCAAATCGCTTTTGTAGCCGCAAAGCGCGGCGACTTTTATCTTGCGCTTTTTAATCGCTTCAAACAATTCGTCGGACGGCGGAAGGACGGGCACGCCCATAAAGTCGCCCACCGCTTTGGCGGAATCGTTTACAATCAAGGCCGGGCGGTAACCCAAGTGCGCGTTCTTTAAAAAGCGTTGAATGAGCACGTCGCCGGATTTGCCAGAGCAGTAAA
>CADCCO010000157.1 GCA_902799965.1 uncultured Spirochaetaceae bacterium | reverse complement strand
CGACGACGGCGATTTTTCCAAGCCCGGAACTGGCGGAAACATTCCCGCCGGAGAAGTCTTCATAAGCCCAGTGGTAGGAAACGGCGTGGACAAAGGCTGCGAGGGAACAATCGTTTACGACGGCTCGATGACTTTTGGCGACGGCGACTCAATTATAAACACGCCGATTGCAGTAAAAGTCCAGCATGGTTTTGCAACCGACATCTCCGGCGGCGACGAAGCCAAACGCTTGCAAAAAACGATAAGCGACGCGGAGGCTCGTTCGATTCAAATGGAAAAGAAGGGCGCGCTTCCCCAAGGCCAGGGCGAAGTTTACAAGCGGAACGCCCGCAACATCGGCGAGCTTGGAATCGGCCTCAACCCTGCCGCGATGATCGGAGGCAACATGCTTGAGGACGAAAAGGCCTTCCAAACCTGCCACTTTGCCATCGGCTGCAATTACGACGACGACGCGCCCAGCTTGATTCACCTTGACGGCGTTGTCCGCCAACCGACGATTGTGATTAAGTATAAGGACGGAACGGAATTTGTCGCGCTGGAAAACGGGGTTCTAAAAGTTTAACCTTCGCGAAATCTGTTCGCGGCTAAGCTCTTCGCTTTGCTTTAGCATTGACGCGGGAACGCCGTAGGATTTTTCCAGCGCCTCGTCGGTCAAAACTTCGTCGGCGCTTCCCAAGTCGATGTCGTGGTTGGGATAAAAAAGCATTACGGTTTGCGCGTGTTTTTTTGTCAGATCCAACTCGTGCATTGAAATGTAAACCGTCGCGTTTTTGGCGGCGCAGAATTCTTTTAGGTATTTTACGGCGCTTTCTTTTTGGCGGTCTTCCAAGGCAAAAAATGGTTCGTCCATAAAGACCGACTTTGAGCCGTACAAAAGCGAGAAGGCCGCGAGCGCGCGCTGCAGCTGGCCTTTTGAAAGCGCGTTGAATTTTTTGTCCAGCAAATCCGTCAGCTCAAAAACTTCTTGGACTTCCGCCAAAAAGTCTTTGCTTGCGTCCAGCGCTCCAGAAGACGCTCCGCAAAGAGAGCCGTTTTTGTATACAAAGTCCAACAGCTCGCGGACTTCTTGGTCGGTGTCCAGTTCCATGTTTTGGTAGATGTAGCTTGCAAGCTTGTCGCGTTCCTCTTCACTTAGGGTCCTTGTGTCGCCAATTGAACCGTTCCCTCTTGCGGCAAAACGCGGCCGGCGGCCAAAAGCATAAAGGTTGACTTTCCGCTTGCGTTGGGGCCAACAAGGCTTACAAAGCCCGCCGGAAGCTCCGCGCAATTGAACCGTTCCCTCTTGCGGCAAAACGCGGCCGGCGGCCAAAAGCATAAAGGTTGACTTTCCGCTTGCGTTGGGGCCAACAAGGCTTACAAAGCCTGACGGAAGCTCCGCGCTAAAATGGTCAAAAATTACGGGCGGCTGGATTTGCTTTCCGTCCTCGTCAACGTCGCCTTCCACAGGCGGGTACGCAAAGTGAACGTCGTCAAATTTTACAAAACTCATAGTTACTCCAAAAAACAAATGCTCCCAGTCACGGTTGCGACCGGCGAAACCGCTAGCTAGCGTCGCTACTCACTGTTTGCGCTTGTAACTATTGCACTTCGCCGCTTGCGCGGCGGCGCAAACAGAGAGTTTTCGCCAGCCGCCCCGCTCCTTCGCGCATTTGTTTGTCTAACCATTATATTGAATTTCTGCGATTATTTCTATATAATATCCGCACCATGAAAACTTCAAAATTTCTTATTTCCACTCTCCGCGACTCTCCTAACGACGCGGTGATTGCAAGCCACCAGTTGATGATGCGAAGCGGAATGATCCGCAAATTGGGCAACGGCCTTTATTCATACATGCCGATTGGCTTTAAGTCTTTTACAAAAGTGATGAACATAATCCGCGAGGAATTGGACAAGGCCGGCTGCCTTGAGATGAAGCCGACTGTGATTCAGCCCGCCGAAATCTGGAAGGAAAGCGGACGCTGGGACAAGATGAGCGGCGAAATGCTGACTCCCCAAAACCGCGGCGGCCAGGACATGGTCGTAAGCCCCACGGCCGAAGAAGCCTTTACCGCGCTGGTCCGCGACGGCTTGGAAAGCTACAAGCAGCTTCCGATGACGCTCTACCAAATCAACACAAAATACCGCGACGAAATTCGTCCCCGCTACGGCGTTATGCGCGGCCGCGAGTTCACGATGATGGACGCCTATTCCTTTGACGCGGACCAAGCCTCGTTGGACGCCTCTTACGACAATGTGGCCGCCGCTTACAGAAAAATCTACAAGCGCTTGGGCCTTTCAATAATTTCCGTAAAGGCCGACACAGGCAGCATGGGCGGAAGCGGTTCCGAAGAATTTATGGTTGAGTCTCCGGTTGGCGACGACACTTTGATTTTGTGCCCCAAGTGCGGCTACGCGGCCAACGTGGAAAAGGCGGCCTGCAAGCCCGATTCCAACGGCTCCGTTCCGACAAACGAAAAACTGGAAGAAGTGGCCACGCCCAATGTCTTTAGCATTGAGGACATGGAAAAATTCTTTGGAGCCAAGAGCAAGCAATTCATCAAGGCGATTGTCTGCCGCGTGACAAACTGCGCTTTGGATTTGAGCGGAGTCAAGGGAGCGGAATCATTTAAGCGCGTTGAGGACAACGCCGGAAAGTATTATCCGCTCAGCTACTTTGTAGTATTGATTCGCGGCGACTTGGAATTGAACGACACAAAACTGGCCGCCTTCTTAAAAGCGAGCGAAGCGGGCTTGGCAAACGACGACGAAATCGTAAAGTACGCCAACGCGCCGCACGGTTTTGTCGGCCCGCTCAACTGCAACTGCCCTGTCATCGCCGACAAGAGCGTAATCGACATGGACGCAAGCGGCGCCTTTGTTTCGCTTATGCACGACGCCTATATCGGAGCCAGCAAGGAAGGCTACCACGCAAAGCATGTTGAACCCTTGCGCGACTTTAGCGTTTGGACTTGCGGCGACTTTAGGACAGTCGTTCCCGGTGACAAGTGCCCCGAATGCGGCGCCGAGCTTTACAGCAAAAAAGGCAACGAGCTTGGCCACATCTTTAAGCTTGGCGACAAGTACACAAAGAGCATGAACGTGACCTACCTTGACCAAAACGGCAAGGCCGCCACGCCGATTATGGGCTGCTACGGAATCGGCGTAGACCGAACGCTTGCCAGCATCATCGAAGAGCGCCACGACGACAACGGAATCATTTGGCCGATGACTGTCGCGCCCTTCCAAGTTGTGGTTGTTCCGATAAAGTATGAAGGCGCGATGAAAGAAGCGGCCGACAAAATTTACGACGAGCTTTTGGCGCAAGGCGTTGACGTCTTGCTTGACGACCGCGCGGAGCGACCCGGAGTCAAATTCAAGGACTTTGACTTGATTGGCATTCCGCTCCGCATCGTCGTTGGCGACAAGAACCTTCCCAACGTGGAAATGAAGTTGCGCTCCGAAAGCGACGCGCAGTTGGTTCCCGCCGACCAAGCCGCAGCTAAAGCCGCCGAAATTGTCCAGGCGGAATTGGCCAAGCTTAACGGCTAATCGAAAGAGGAGATTGTATGTCATTTGTTTCTTTTACATTCTTGTTTTTTTTCGTCGTTTTTATTTCGCTCTTTCACATTGCCG
>CADCCO010000156.1 GCA_902799965.1 uncultured Spirochaetaceae bacterium | reverse complement strand
TCCGAGGGCGGAAAGTTGATAGGCGTGATTTCTCTTGAGCACTTAAAGGAAACGCTTGCCATTGGCGAGCTGGCCGAAAACCTTTTGGCCACCGACATAATGGATCCTGTCGCCGTCACCTGTTCCCCGCAGCTTATGCTGCCTGAAGCCTACAAGCTGTTTGACGACTACGACACGGAAGCGATTCCAATCGTCGGCTATAACGACGAGCTTTTGGGCGTTCTGGAAAAGCCCGCGCTTGACCATTACGTTCACGCCCGCATTATTGAGCTGCACAGAACAATAGAAAAGTTGGGCTAGCGGCGATAAAATTGCCGGCAAGCCAAAAATGTCAAGACGCCGCATAAGCGGCAACAAACAGGCTCGCTTACGGGCTCGCCCGTTCAGCCGTATTGTATGGAGGTTTACAATGGAAGAACTTGAAGCGAAGGTTAAGGAAGCGTTGGACGCGTTCCGACCGCAGTTGCAGGCCGACGGCGGCGACATGGAATTTTTGTCTATCGACGAGCAAAAGCGCGTGCATTTGAAGTTGACGGGCGCGTGCGGCTCTTGTCCGATGGCGACGATGACATTGAAGATGGGCGTTGAGCAGTTCCTCAAGGACGCTTGCCCGGAAGTCACCGAAGTGGTGAACGACACTCCCGCCCCTGACTATGGATTTTAATTATGAAGATAGAAAAGAATAAAATTGTCGCGATTGAATACGTGTTGAAGGACACGGACGGAAAAGTTTTGGACTCGTCGCACGAGGCCGGCGCTTTTGAATACTTGCACGGCCGCGGAAACTTGATTGTTGGTTTGGAAAAGCAGTTGGAAGGAAGGGAGCCGGGGGACAAGTTTAGCGCTGTCATCGAGCCGGCCGAAGCTTACGGCGAATACGACCCCAAGCTTGTGACCGAAGTTCCCCGCGATCAATTTGACCCCGACTTGGAAATACAAGTGGGCATGGCCTTCCAAGCCGACTCCAACGCCGGCCCTGTTGTCGTTCATGTTACAAAAGTCGATGACAATACAATCACCGTTGACGCGAACCACGAGCTTGCCGGAAAGACGCTTTGTTTTGACGTTGAGGTGAAGGACGTTGCCGACGCTTCGTTGGCGCAAGTTGAGGCGGGCTCGGTTTACACTGGCGGCTGCGGTTGCGGCGGGGGCTGCTCGTGCGGTTCTTGCGGAGGCGGCTGCGGCGACGACTGTGAAGGCGATTGCGGCGGAGACTGCTCTTGCGGCGACGGCGGCTGCGGGGGCGATGGCTGCGGTTGCGGGCGTTAATAAATAGGCTGCCCAAATGCTTGAGCAGCCATAGTTTTGAAATTGAATTACAATTCAAATGGAATATTTTAACAATTCATTAAAGATCATTACTTTATAAAATTTCCAAAGAAAAGATAACAAACAACATGGCCGACCGCTGCGCCAATAAAGGGCCAGCAAACATACATATTTGTATAAAAGCCAATAGAACTCCTTTTTTTGACATTGTTGAAAAACTGGCCTCCACTCTTGGGGTTGAATACAAAGTTTTATTTGAGAATGAAAATTCTTCAATTGACATATGTTAGCAAATGTGCTAACATTAATTCATGTACAGAAAGGTTACATTCTATACAACTTTGGACGGAAAATGCCCTGTTGCGGAGTTTATAGATTCACAACCGGCAAAAGTCGCTCAGAAAATAGCGTGGGTTCTTAAAGCGGTTCAAGAAATAGAGAAGGTTCCCAAAACGTACTTTAAGAAAATTACAGACACGAGTTTCTACGAAGTTAGAATTGAAATTAACGGAAATATTTATAGATTGTTGGGGTTTTTCCATAATGGGAGCATTGTAATTCTTACAAATGGATTTCAAAAGAAAACTCAAAAAACGCCAAAATCAGAAATTGAAATATGCAAAGAACGCATGAATGACTTTTTAAAGCGAGGTGACAAAAAATGAAAAACAAAACTATGGAGTTGGACGACTATATTTCTAAGCGTAAAAAAAAGGATTCAGACTTTGCAAAAGATTTTGAATCAGGCTATGAAGAATTCAAAATCGGAATGATGATAAAAGAAATGCGCCTTAAAAACGGAATGACACAAGAGCAACTGGCGGAAAAACTTGACACAAAAAAAAGCGTCATTTCAAGAATGGAAAATCATTCGGAAGATGTAAGGTTGTCCACTCTCCGAAAAGTCGCTTCAGTATTTGGCAAACAACTTAAAGTTGCAATGCTTTAATGCTCCAGCCCTAGCGCGGACAAAATTTTTTTTGCGTTTTGGGAACGGGAGCCTTGCATTTGAACGGTGATGTCCGCGAGGCTCCTGTATTTTTTTGTCCGCTCTTCGTAAAAGTCGTGGAAGATGGCGCGGACTTCTTTT
>CADCCO010000155.1 GCA_902799965.1 uncultured Spirochaetaceae bacterium | reverse complement strand
TACAAGCGTTCGGGCTACGACAGGGGGCATTTGACTCCGGCGGGCGACATGGTCTTTAGCCGCGAGGCGATGAGCGAAACTTTTTACATGAGCAACATGAGCCCCCAGACTCCCGCGTTCAACCGCGGAATATGGAAGGAATTGGAAGACCAGGTCCGCGAGTGGACGGAACTTTTTGGCGCGGCGTATGTCGTTTCCGGTCCGGTTCTTTCCAAGCCCGCGGACGAATATCCTTTTATCGGCCAAAGCAAGGTGGCCGTTCCGGAATTTTTTTACAAGGTGATATTGGTTCCCATTTACGAAGAAGGCGTTGAACAGGAGTCGACTGAAACTTTGGAGACTTGCGCTGACGTAATTGCGATCGCCTTTGTGATTCCCAACAAGGGCTGCAAGGGCGACTTTTGGCAGTACGCCGCCAGCGTCGACGAAGTGGAAGAAATCACAGGCCTAGACTTTTTCCCCCTCTTGGAAGACGACGTCGAAAACCGCGTCGAGGCCGAATGCGACATACGCCCTTGGTACTAAAAAAAACTCTGGCGAAATTCAGAAATCCGTGTTAGAATGGAAGGAATGGAGGATGCTATGAAAAAAATTTTGTTTGCGTGTGTCGCGCTTTTTGTGGGCGCGCTTTTGTTTGGCCAAGCCAAATCGACCGGCCTTACGGATTCCGACGTTCAGGCTTTTTGCAAAAACTTCAAAAAAATTGAGTCCGACTTTGACAATTACGGCATGGAGCTTAGCGACGCGCAGGCCTTGGCTTACGCGCTTGGCGCTGACGACGCTGTGACGAGAGTTCTTAACAAAAACGGAATTTCGGGCGCCAACGCCGTGGAAAAGGTTAGGGCCATCGCATATGGTTATATCATCGCGCGTTTTGAACAAGAGATGGCCGCAGACCCGGAGGCCGCGAAAATTCTAAAAAGCATGGGCCAAGACCCGATTGCGGAAATTCGCGCGAATGTTTCCGCCGCTGACCAAAAAGTCGCGGCCCGCTACTTGCAGCAACTCAACGAAGTTTTTGACAACTAACGGCCATCGCGCGGCTATGACACTTGGAGGAACTTTATGAAGAAAATTATGCTTGCCGCGAAAGTTGCGGCCCTTTGCGCGATTTGCTTGTGCGCGACAGCTTGCGGAAACAAGACAATCGCTTCCGCCGCCGCCAAGCGCGGAGTTGACTTCGGCTTTGCCGCGTCCGTGACCGACCTCTTGGACGCAAACACGCAAAAAATTCTTGCTTCGGAAGCCAAAATTCTGGTCGCCGAAAATTGCATGAAAAGCTCGCAGCTGCGTCCCAACAAAACTTTTTGGAACTGGAGCGACCCGGAAAACCTCGTCAAGTTCGCGGAGAAAAACAAAATCGTCGCCAAGTGGCACACGCTTTTTTGGCACGAGATGAACCCGCCCTTCATCAACCAGATGAAGACAAGGGAAGAGGCCGAAAAAATTATGGACGAGCACATTACAACCGTAATGCAAAAGTTCAAGGGCCGCATCCGCGACTACGACGTGGTGAACGAAATGTTCAACGAAGACGGAAGCCTTCGCGAAACCGTTTGGCTAAAGACGCTCGGCCCCGGCTACCTTGAGCGCGCCTTGCGCAAGGCCCACGAGGTTGATCCCGCCGCCCATTTGTTCCTCAACGAATACAACAACGAAGCCGCCGGCTACGCAAAGGCCGACGCGATGTACAATCTTGTAAAGGATTTTGTCGAGCGCGGCGTTCCGATTTACGGAGTGGGAATGCAGCTGCACTTGGCCGCCGACCTTCCTTACGACGAGGACGCGATTCGAAAGAACATCCGCCGCTACGCCGAGCTTGGAATAAAGATTTGCTTTAGCGAAGTTGACGTCCGCATTCCGCTAAGCCGCTTGGAGGAACTTGAGCCAAAGCAAAAGCAAATCTGGACTTCCCTGATGAAGCTTGCCGTGGAAGAGCCGAATGTAGAAAGCTTTATCGTTTGGGGCGTGTCCGACAAGAACAGCTGGATTCCCGCCTGGAAGCCCGGCTACGGCAACGCGCTCTTGTTTGACAAAAACTTCAAGCCAAAGCCGATTTACTTTGAGCTTGTGGCCGCGGCCAATAAAAAGAAATAGCGCGCATTGACTTTTTTAGGGGAGGGGATATAATAGAAAGAACCTAGGAGATGTTATGAAAAAAACTCTTTTTATTTTTCTTTCTATTATGCTTCCTTTGTGCGCTCTTTCATGCAGCAATAGCAGCGACGATTCCGCCCAATTGGCTTACTTAAATTATTTGGCCTCGCAAAAAAGCAAGAGCTATTCAGCAAGGCTTTCCGACGCGTTAAAATACACTGCTCCCGCCGTGACGGAAGAGGCGCCGGATGTCTTGATGATTGAGGGCGACAACATTCAAACCATGTCTGACG
>CADCCO010000154.1 GCA_902799965.1 uncultured Spirochaetaceae bacterium | reverse complement strand
AAACAATTCCGGCTGCATCGGGTCTTGCGCGGCGGCCGGAAATTCTTCCATCCACTTAAAGACGGAATCCGTTCCAAGCATTATGTTGTTTTCCTCGCACAAGCGGGAAAGGCGTGCGAAAAGCTCCCGCTCCTTGGGGCTTGAAACCTCGTAGCTGTTGCCGTAAGTTTTTTGGTAGCGCTCTTTCATTCCCGCAAAACGGGAATCGCGCAAGGCGGCGCGCTCAAGGGCGGCGTAAAAATATTCGCGGTTTCCTTCGCGCAGGGTAAGGCCGATTCCAAAACACAAAATCGCCTTGACGCCCGCCTCGGCGCAATAGCAAAAAATCGCGTCAATATTTTCTTCCGTGTCGTTTATAAACGGAAGGAGCGGACTAAGCCACACGACGGTTGGAATGCCGCGCTCCTTGCATTCGCGCAAAACTTGGACGCGGCGGCTTGTGGGGCAAACGCCAGGCTCCAATATTTTGCAAAGCCCGTCGTCGGCTGTGGTAATCGTCATTTGCACGACCGCCTTTGTCTTTTTGTTTATCGAAGAAAGCAAGTCCAGGTCCCGCAAGACCAAGTCGGATTTTGTCAACACCGCCGCTCCAAAATTGTAGCGGTCGATGATTTCCAAGCAGCGGCGGGTTAGTCGCATTTCCTTTTCGATTGGAATGTATGGGTCGCCCATGCTGCCGGTTCCAATCACGCAGCGTTTTCGTTTTTTGCGGAGCGCCTCTTCCAAAAGTTCCGGCGCGTTTTGCTTTACTTCTATGTCCTCAAAGTCATGCATAAAGTGATAGCATTTGCTTCGCGAGTCGCAGTAAACGCAGCCGTGGGAACAGCCGCGGTAAATGTTCATTCCGCAGGGACGAGTTGTTAGAATCGACTTTGCGCTGACAAAATGCATTGGCCGCTCCGCTTGCCGCTTATTTTGCGCAGTTCTTTTTGTGGGCCTTTAGCTTTTTTATAGCCCAATCGTAGTGGCTTGAAGTGTTGCTTACAAAAAAGCTTCCGAGCGCGGCGCCTCCTGTCCACAAAAAATATCCTTTTGTGAACAATTCTTGGTCGCTGTATTTTTTTATCAGCTTCATAACCGCCGCGTGGCTTTGAGCCAGCAATTCTTTTGCCGTTTCAAGGCTGGTCTTTTGGTGCCGCTTCCAAAACATCATGTTCATTTGGCCGTAAGTCTTCCAAGAATAGTCCGCAGGCAAAAAGGCGACGGCGGATTTTTTGTCAGTGACCTTTGCGTTGTTTTTTGGGAAGGCCAGCATAAGCTGGTGCCATTCGTAAAGGTGAATCAAAACGTCGCGGACATTTTTGTCGCGGCTCCAGTGCGCCTCTTTTTTGCTCGGCTGGCCGGAAAAGTCAAAGGGCGTCTTTAGCTCATTCGGACTAAGGCCGTCAACCATTTGCATAAGCGTCTTGTAGTTTTGATCGGCGGCTTTTAACAATTCGTCTTTTGTTTTGGGTCTTGGCATATTCATTCTCCTTGCGCTTTTAGTATAGCGCGCTTTTAGCTTTTTTGTGGGCCGTGATTATTGTCCAGCTGTAGGCGTTCACGGTAATGACGCAGCCGTCAATGGCGGCGTACCAATTCTTTCCCCGGCGCTCGATGGAGGCGGCGGGGGATTCGATTTTGGCGCGGAAGCAGGCGACAACGTCCTTTATATTGTCGCCAAGCGCAAGATTGCGGCGAATGCGGTCCACGCCCATAGGAGTAGTGTGAAGTTTGTCCAGATTTTGCAATAGTTCGTTTTTCATTTTGCCTTCCTTATTGGGTGCCTTATCACTGTCTTTAATTTTTCCGGACTTGTTTTGCGCGGGTCGCTCAGGTAGATCTCGTGATGAAGTCTTGTGGCGGAAAAATCAAGCGCATAACCGTTTGCGGCGGCAAAGTCGTCCATCAATTTTACGGTCGCAGGCTCCGCGTCGTAAGAGCCTGTGTGCATTACTTGAACGCATAGGCCTTCTTTTATCGAAAGCAATTCCGCTCGCGAGCAGTCAAGGCCTTTCTTTTTTGCCGCCGTTTCCTTGGCCCATTCAAAATCTTTTTTTGTCACAAAGTCGGGCAGGCGGATTACTGAAATCCAATTGAAGGAAGATTTGTCTTTATAGTCAAAGCCCGCGACGACCGCTCCGTTTTTCTCCTGCCACCAAAAGCCTTCGAGCGGCGGAACGACATAGTCAAAGTAGCCGTCAATCCGATGGTCGCCCTTTTTGCTCATTTTGATTGTGTACGAAATCGCGTACAAATCGGCAAGGACGGCCTTGTATTCGCCGTCTTCTTCGTTGGGATTTCCTTTTCCACGGACCGCGACAAATTGCATTTTGGGAACGGTCACAATTTGCGGCTTTGCCGGCGGAAGATAAAATTCCTTGAATTCTTTTTTGTAGTCGAATGGCATTATAGTTCCTCCTTAAATTCTTCCAATAATGAATGCGCGTAGACTTTTGG
>CADCCO010000153.1 GCA_902799965.1 uncultured Spirochaetaceae bacterium | reverse complement strand
CGGCCCAAAGTCAATTGGATAAACTTGATCGCGATCCTTGCTTTCAGGATTCCCCCAATCTTTGCCTTGAATGTAAAAATGGAAGGACTCGTGGTAAAAGGTGTCAAGATGGTCCAACGCGATTGCCTGCGGATCGTTGAGGTACCTTTTGTATTTCTCCCGCTCCTTAGGGCTTGGGTCGCAGTAACTTACATAGGTGACTTTTTTTCCGTCGTATTCGCTCTTTTCATATCCCCTAGACACCATTTCTTCTATCGCATTCTTTACGACAGGGTTTGTGGCTGCAACCTGGGGAGCGTTTGGAATTTCGTTCTTTGACTGGGCGTTGACCAAAAACATGCGAATGTCGCTAAGGTCTTCTTTTGTAAACCTTACCATCATAAGGTTGAACTTGTCTTCGCTAAGAACAGGATCGCCGGGCCAAGCCTCCTTCATTTTTGGATGCATAAGCTTTACGCACTCAAAGGCAAATTGCGCCTGGGAGTCAAAATCCTCGCCCGCCAGCTTTGGCAAATTAGACACCGGCGGAAAAACCGGAACATAACCGCCAGACGATGAGTTGGAACACGCCGCAAAAAAAAGCGCTATCGCGACAGCGGCAACGCAGCCGGCCAATGTAAATTTGTTTCTCTCTTTCATGGCAAGGATTATAACACGGAATCGCGAATTTCGCCAGTTTTATTTATTGGGCCGCGCCAGCGTTCCTATTTTTTCCGCAGCGCCCTTTTTAGCATGGCAAGCCCCAGCGCGATGGTGGAAGCTCCAACTCCGGCGGCGATTTTGGGGCCGGCCTTTCTTAGCGCGTCGCCGCTGGCTTCCTCCACTTTTTTGATGGAACGTTTCTTAGCGCGTCGCCGCTGGCTTCCTCCACTTTTTTGATGGAACGGCGGGCAAGGCCTTTTGGCTCGATGTCGCTCTTAAAGCTTTGCAAGATTTGTTCAGTCCACATGGGAACGGTCAAGTTAAAGACGTCTCCCAAAATCGCGAGCGTCCAGCCAAGCATGAACAAAACGGTAAAGATTATCTCAAAGGCAAAAACGCGCTCGCTTGTTCCGCCATCCTTGCCCGCGGCAAAATCCAAAAGGCCCTTGAACAAAAAGACGGCCATGCAAAGCGAGGCCAGACGCCAAACGATTTTTAGCGCAACGCTCGCCGCCTTAGGAAAACGAACGCCAAGCAAATTTTCCAAAAAATAAAAGAGCGCGAGCGCAAAGGCCGTCGCCGCGATTACGATGTTCAGCTTAAAAAATTCCGCGTAAAGAAAAACGCGAATCAAGGCCCACAAAAAATACAAGGCGTAAAGGCCCATCCTGGCCCAAACAAAAAAGGCCTGCGCGCCGCCGATTATTTTTTGAACAGTCGCTTCCGTTTGCGGGAGGATGAAGTTTTCGTTGTCGCCGTTCATTTTGAGTCTCCGGTTTTTTGGCCTGAAGAATTATCCTCGCCCTTTTCTTTTAGCCAAGCCTTGTAGTCGTCAATGTCCTGCGCGGCGAATTTGACGCAGAGCGCTATCAAGGCCGCGTCGTCAACAAGGCCCAGCGCCGGAAGAAAGTCCGGCAAAAAATCCAGCGGCGCCAAAAGGTAGGCCAGCGCTCCCGCAACGACAATGCAAACGCGCAAGGGCAAGTAGGGATATTTTTTTGTGACAAAATCGCGCAGCATCGCAAAAAACAATTTTACGTCGGCCGCGCATTCTTTTAGCGCTGGCGACAACGCGATTTTGTTCAACTTCTTTTCGCTTTGCAAAACCTTTTGCGCGCCGGCCTCGGACCATTCACTTTTTTTGAGCCGCTCTAATTCTTTTTTTGCGTTTTTCTTTATGCCGAACATCGGATGTTATTTTACAACAGCAGGCAAAAAGGCGCAAGAAGAAAAGACTAGTCGTCGCCAAAGCTAAATTTTTGGCTTATAACGCGCGGGCTTCCGTTTACGTTGATTGTGATTTTTTTGTCCGTATTATTTTCCACTTGAAGCTTAGCGCTATCGTCCAAATCGCCTTCAACATCAACAACAAGGTCGCCGTTTGAATCTTTTTTTACATCGAATTTTATGTCGTCAGGATTTTCAGCGTCAACGCTTATGTCCATCGTGTAAGATTTTTGCTCGGAATCATCGTCTCCTTTGTTTTCTTTGTCGGACTTTAAAACCCATCTAATAAAGAAGACAAGAATTATTAAAAATAGAATCGCCTCAAATCCGCTTGCAGGATACCAAAAATACATAACCGCCCCCTGTCAAATCATTTCCTTTTTATGTTTCCAAGCATCAAAACATTCATTTCCTTTCCATCATAAAGTTCTTCAACGCTTTTTATTATCGTATCCGAAATGTATATCGGCGCTTTTATTTCATACTCCGCCGGGGCGGTTTTACTATATTCATAAAAATCAGAGCCTTCCGCATAGCCTTTGTAAAAAGTTCTTTTTCCGTATTTTATTTGCGTGATTTCCGTTGTGTCAATTTTCATTTTTCTAAACGCCTTGATTTTGTCACCTATGCAATCAAAGTCGTTATAGCGTTCCAAATCATTGTCACCAAAGGCAAATCCATAAATCATCCAATCAACATCGTCATAATCTTCATCTTCGTAGAAATAGCGTTCAAACAGCAAAAGAAAATCAAAAAAATCAGCATTCGAATCTCCCACCGCAGATTTAATCCTGCCAAAAACCTCAACGAAATCAGGATAATAACAGCCGCCTAAATTGTTCCCAGTTATTTCGGCAAAAGGAAAGACAGACACAATCTTGAATTTATCACAGTCTAAAATCTTAAGGATTACAGCAACGCCAATTTCATCGCCCTTGTTTTGTATCAAAGCGAAATTGGTTTTGACTGAATCATCATAATTGAATTTAACGGACGCTTCATCAATCAAAGAACCTTTTTTGATTGCATCAAGAACAAAATCATCTATCTCTTTTTGAGGATTGTCTAAAAAAAGAGAGAACAGCTCCAAGTCAATGTTTTCATCATTAAGCCCAAGAGAATTCTTTGAATAGAAATCGCGAACAATTTTTATGTCTGTCATTTTTACACGATTTTACAAATCATCACCTAAAAAGAAAGAGCCGTCATCATATTGCGAAGCCCATGAAACTAGCTTCTTAAAAACAATAATCGTAACAATTGAAGAAAAAATATACAAGACCAACTCTCCCATAAGCGCCTCTTGCAATACTACTCGTCAAGGAAAAAAATGGAACGGAGCGTCGTCATTTTTGCCAGCCCAAATGCATAACTTGATAAAGAGAATAAGTCCTAGAATTTGCATTATGAACAAAAACACTTTGCCGTTCTCCAACCACAAAAATTATACATCGCTTTTTCATAAAGTCAAGCATAAA
>CADCCO010000152.1 GCA_902799965.1 uncultured Spirochaetaceae bacterium | reverse complement strand
AATCAAAAGGTTTATCGGCTTGAGCAAAAGGCGCAGCAAGGCCACGCGCGACTTTTCGCCGCCGCTCAAAACGTCAAGGCTTTTAAATACGTCGTCGCCGCGGAACAAAAAGGAGCCCAGCATGTCGCGCGCTTTGGGAACCAATTCCAGCGGGCAAATGTTTTCTATCGATTCTAAAACGGATTCCGTTCCCTTGATTGTCTCGGCGTTGTCCTGGCTAAAATATCCGATTTGAACGCCCGCTCCTGGAATGATTTCTCCGCTAAAATCTTTGTCAACGCCAGCGATGATTCTAAGCAGGGTGGACTTTCCGGCGCCGTTGTGTCCAACGACTACAAGGCGCTCACCGTTTTCCAATTGCAAGTCGAGCTTGTCCAAAACGTTCGTCGCGCCGTCGTAGCTTTTTGTGATGCCGTTGAGGCGGAAATTTAAAATGAATCTTTTTTAGCGATTCGGGAATTTCTATCGGAACTATTTTGTCCAGCATCTTTTGCCGGCTTTGCGCCTGCACGGCTTTTGTAGCCTTGTAGCCAAAGCGGTCGATGAATGACTGCAGGTGGGCGATTTCTTCTTGCTGCTTTTGGTATTCGGCGAGCAAAGTTTTCAATTCCGACTCGCGGACTTTTTCGTAGTGTGAATAGTTTCCTGGGTAGCGTTTTAGCTCGCCGTTAAAAAGCTCGTAGACTTCGTTGATCGTCACGTCCAAAAAGTAGCGGTCGTGGCTTACAAGCAAAAAGCCGCCCTTGAAATTTTGCAAGAACGATTCAAGCCAGTCGCGCGCTTCTATGTCCAAGTAGTTTGTGGGCTCGTCGAGCAAAAGAATGTCCGGCCCTTGCATCAAGGCTTTGGCCAGCGCGATTCTCATTTGCCAGCCGCCTGAAAATTCGTCGGTCATTTTTGCAAAGTCCGCGCGCGAAAATCCAAGGCCTAAAAGGACAGACTCGGCAAAAGCGTCGCGGCGGTACCAGCCGGAATCTTCCAGGCGGGCAAGAAGGGCGGCGTGTTTTTCCAAAAGTTCCGCGCTGTTTGACGGATTGCTTTTTAACGCCTCGCCGATTGAGTCGATTTCTTCTTGAATTTTGTAGCCGTACTCAAAGGCGCGGTCGGCTTCTTCTATCAATGTGCTGCCGGAATGGGTAAGTCCTGACTGCGGAAGGTAAACGATTCGCGCGTCTTTTTGCGCGATTCGCTCTCCGCCGTCGGGCTCTTGCAGGCCGGCCATAATTTTTATCAGCGTTGATTTTCCCGCGCCGTTCGCGCCTGTGAGCGCGGCCTTTGTTCCGGTCTTTAAGTTTACGGAAACGTTGTCGAGAATCTTTTTGTCGCCAAACGAAAGCGACACTTTTGAAAATTGAACAAAGGCCATTTTTGTTCTACCTGCTGAAGAAAATTACGATCGGGCTTTTTGACTGGCTTTGCGCCACGTTGTTCTTTATGTTCGCTCCGCCCGCGTCTTCAAGCGTAAGGCCGTTGGCGGAATTCTTGTAAAAGAAATTCACTTCGCCCTGGCTGCCGTCAAAAACAAAGGTCAACATTCCGTCGAATCTTTTTTTCAAGTCTTGGCTGATTAAATATTTTATAGAAACTTTTCCTTTGCCTTTTGCGTTTTCAGAGATGACGTTCGGCACGAGCAAAGAAAATCCGTTCCAAGTGAAAGTTCCGTTTTGGGTGAATGTGAGCGTTCCGTAGTTTGACGAGCGGAAAGAGTCAATCTTGTAAAGTTTTTGCATTTCGTCCGCGCGGCGCTCGCGTTCGGCCTTAATCAATTCGTCGATGTCGTAGTCGGAAGAAATTGTCACAAAGGTGTAGGCTTCGGGCTTGTTGTCGTTGCCTGTGTAGTTGACTACGATTTGGTTCGCGTCGCGGATAATCATTTGGAAAGGCGTTCCGTTAAAGTCGTAAACCTTGTCGCGGACTTTTGTAATGCCGGCGTAGTTTGCCGTTCTGTAGCGGCCTGCGATATTGATGGAAACCTTTCCGCTTTCGACGCCGGTGTCAAAGCCGTAAGCGCCTTTCATCGTCTCCAAGTCAATCGTGTTTTCTTCCAACATCCGCTGGTAGCTTTCAGGCCGCCAGCGCGCTTGCAGCACTTGGTTCAAAATCGCGTCCTCGTCTTCGACTGGCGCTTCCTCAACTTGGCCGCTGACAATTTTTCCGCCTTCGCCTGTTTCGTAGACCAAAAGGTTGTGCGAAAAGCACCAGCCCTGGGTTCCGCCCGTGGTCAAAACGCAAAGCCAGTCGCCTTCAAGCTTTTCGCCCGAATGCATTATTACGTCCTGGCCTTTTCCCTTGTAAAGAATTTTCACCACCTCGTCCTTGTGCAGGCGGTACTTTTGCTTTGAAGTGTTCACCGGGTCGGCGCGAACGGGGAGTCCGTCGATTTTTATTTTCGCGTACTTGTGCTGAAACTCCGCGTATTTTTGCGCGGCTTTGGCGGCCTTCTTTTTTGACACGGGTTGCGTCAACTGCCAAAGGGGAATCTCCAAATTTTCCTTGGAGTCGGGAAGCCCGATTACGTAAACGTGGCTGATGTTTGACTTAAAGTAAACTTTTACGATTTGTCCGTCCTGCAAATTTTTTTGCGGAACGTCCCAGAGCAACACTGAATATCCGATTGAACGGCGGCACGAGGCCAAAAGCAAGGCGCAAGCGAGCGCGGCTATGATTGCGGCCCGCGCGAATATTTTTCTTTTCATAGGCTGATTATTATACCACGCTTCGCGTGGTTTTGCTAGTGGTAATATATACTGCCCGCTCACGCGGGCTACTGGCAATAGCGCTTTTTTCCGCCTTGCTTTTTCCTTGAAACTGTCGTATACTAAAAATGCAATCATTTGGAGGCAAACTATGAACGTTTTGGTAATCGGCGGAGCGGGCTACATCGGAAGCCACGTTGTTAAGGAATTGAACAAGCAGGGACACAAGGTTACGGTTT
>CADCCO010000151.1 GCA_902799965.1 uncultured Spirochaetaceae bacterium | reverse complement strand
TTCAAATAGTAGAACTTGTAATATGTGTAAAAATATGGGTTGTCGTCCAGCAAAAGGTCCGCGTATTTTTTTACATTGTAGGACACGCCGTCCACAGTTTCCGATTCTTCGCCGATATACTTTAAATTCTTAGTGTTGATTGTGACTGTTCCGCCATCGTCAACATTCACGCCGGGTTGCGTTCCGCCGCCTGCCAAAAGTCCAATTCCCGCCGTGTCTGAGCCGTTGCTGCAAGAAACATTCGCAAAAGAAATAACAAAGATTCCCGCCAACAAAGCGGCCAACAATTTTACGCGACTTTTCATAATTTTTCCTCCAAAACGTAATATGACAAATGCAATAATTCTAAATTATATTGCAACTTTCAATTATATACCATTATTGGAAAATTGCAACAAATTTAATGAAAATTTGCCACTGTCAATTTAAAATAATTGCATTATGAAAGTGAATTTTTGGCAAGTTGTTGTAGATGAATTGGAATATCAAGGAAAAACTCGAAAATGGCTTGCTTCAAAGGCGTCTTTTGACGTTTCCACCATCGGAAGCGGCCTAAAACGAAACGGCTTGCCTCAAGTGGATTTGGCGTTCCGAATCGCTTCCGCCCTCAATGTTCCCATTGAATACCTTGTGACCGGAAAATCGCCCGCCCCAAAAAGCGAGCAAAAACTGGAAGACTTGCGCAAATACCACAAATACGCCAAAACCATCGAAAGCCTGGACGCCCTCCCCGACCGCGAGCGCATCCCGATTGTGAATATGATAGAAGAAATGAAAGAGCGCGTGGAGAAGGAATAGATTCGCTATTCAAAAATTCGCTCTAAATCTCTTCGAGCGTAAATAATGCGGGCAATTTCAACAGTCTTTTTCTTGTCGTCCACCCAATAAAAAACAAAATAATTTTTGACCAAAAGCTTTCTGTATTCATGCTTTAAGGGCTTTATGGGTTCGTAATGCGGAGCGGAATACGGAAACTCTGACAAGCTTTCGATTTGCGCCACAATCTCTCTGGCAAGATCTTCTGCCGCGGTAGGATTTTTTAATTCATTTGAAATGTATGAGACGGTTTCTTTTAAGTCCTCAAGAGCCGTTGAAAGCCATTCAATCTTATATTTCATTTTGCAATGATTTTTTGAATTTCTTTAAGAACTTCTTTAGATGAATAGCGCTTTTTAGAGCTTTCCGCAACTTTTTCCGCTTCCTTTAATTTTAAATACACTTCGCTTTCAAATTGGAAATTTTCAAAAGCCTCCATGCTCATCACAACCATATCGCCGCGACCATTCTTTGTAAGAAAAACCGGCTGCTTTTTTTGTTTGTAAGAAAAACCGGCTGCTTTTTTTGATGAACGAATTTTGAAATGTCAGTGAATTTATTTCTCAAATCAGAAATTGGGCGAATCGAATTCATTGGCTGCCTCCAATCACGATGTTATCATAATTATGATAATCCTTCAAGGGTTTGACACGCTTTCTTTCCCCAATTCCACACCCTAACCATTTCAATGCCGTAATCCGCCGCAAAGCGCTCGTATTCTTTAAAGAGGCCTTTTTGGCTTTTAATGCGACGGATGATTTGCAATATGGGCAGGCGGTCGCGGCGGCGGATGCGCCAGGCGCGGACCAAGAGCGGCGCGTCAACGTAGATTATTTTTTTGCATTGGCGCAAAAGCGATGGCGTTTTGTAAAGCAGCGCCGCGTTTATGGCCAAGCCGCCCACAGTCTCAGGCTTGCCATCATTCTCCGCGGGTTGGTCAACTGTTACCAGTTGGCCGGACCCGCCCGCATTTTGGCCAGTGAAGCCTTTTGGTTTTTTCGCCGCGTCTTGGGCTTGCGCGCAATTCTGCGCGTCAATCAGCGCTTGGACGCGCGCGACAAATTCAGGGTAAAGGATTTTTTCTTGCTCGGCCAAAAACGCGCTGTCCTTAAAAAGAAGCTTTCCAAGAGCGCGGCGGTCAAGGCTTCCGTCTGCGGCGCGCAAATTGATTCCGCGGGAGGCGGCGATCTGGCTAAAGCGGCTAAGGATTTCCGCCTGCTTGTCGTCGATTATTTTGTGGATTTCTTGGTCAGCGTCCAGGCAAAAAAAACCCCGTTCCTCCAAAATAGAGCAGACGAAGTTTTTTCCCGCCGCAATCGGCCCCGCAACGCAAATGACCATCGTTTACTTTTTTGAATTCTTAAATTCCATTATCGCGTCGATGCTCTGGACGCAAGCGTTCCGCAAGCCCGCCTTTTCCAAAGCGCAAACTCCGCGAATCGTGGTTCCGCCCGGCGAGCAAACCGCGTCCTTTAAGGCGCCCGGATGCTCTCCAGTTTCCAGCTGCAAGGCGGCGCTTCCCAACATCGTTTGGCTTGCCAAGCGGTAGGCCTGCTCGCGCTTCATTCCGTACTTTACGGCCGCGTCGGCGTAAGCTTCGATTATCAAGTCCATAAAGGCAGGTCCGCAGCCTGCAAGGGCGCCGCCGATTCCCATCAAGCTCGCCGGAATCGTTTCCAGCAAGCCCAGGCTGAAAAGCAAGTCCTTTATTTGCTCGGCCTCGTCGTCGCGCAAGGAATTCTTTTCTTCCAGCAAAATAACGCCTTGGCCGATGCGGGCGGGCGTGTTGGGCATAAGGCACAAAACGCGCGTTTTGCTTGTGTCCAAAATTTTCGCGTAGCTGTCAAAAGTCCAGCCCGCCGCGACGGAAACAAGCGCCTTTCCCTGCAATTCGTTCTTCACTTCCGCCACAACGCCTTCGATTTGGTTGGGCTTGCAGCAAACAAAAACAGTGTCGGCGTTTTTCACCGCTTCCGCGTTTGAGGAACAGGGATTAAAGCCGATTTTGGCCGCGTTGGCCTTTAGCTTTTCTTGGTTGGGAGCGTAGGCCCACAAGTCTTTGGCGGCGATTTTTTTTGAGGCGACAAAGCCGGCCGCGATCGCTTGCGCCATGTTTCCCATTCCGATAAAACCAATTTTCATATTGCGCCTCCACAAAAGATTGTCGGGTCACGCCCGACAATGACAGTTACTTCATCAACTCCGCGTATTTTTGCGCCAAGCGCTTTGACTTTTTGGCGGCCAAGCCGTGATAGCGTTCGGGATTGGCAAAGAAGTTTTGCGGATCCTCAACGCCAAGCTTTTCCAACTGGGCTGTGATTTTAGCGTAAGCGTCTGTGTGGGTTTTGAGGACTTCAAAGAAAGTCTTTCCGCTTTGCTCGCATTCCAAAGTGATTTTGCGAATCACTTCGTGTCCGTCGTTGACTCCCGCTTCGCCAAGCAAAATGTAGGCCGGCTCGGCAAGAACTCCGCCCTTGACTTTTCCGCCGGCGTTGTCCAAGTTGCGCTTCATGCTTTCGCGGTCGGCCTGCAAGCCGCTCACGACGGAATTCATTCTGGCGACGGCCATCGTAAAGCCCGCCACGTAGTCGGCGATAAAGCGCTGGCTCGCGCTGTTTGTAAGGTCTCTCTGGTGCTCGCTTATTTGGTCCATGTAGAACGTGATGACGCGCGGGCACATCGCCTTCCACAAAGACTTTACGTGCTCGCTGTTCCAAGGATTGCGCTTTTGCGGCATTGTCGAAGAGCCGACTTGGGTAGAAGCGAAGTACTCAAAGACTTCTCCGATTTCGCTCCTCTGTAAGTTGCGAAGGTCGTCGGCAAGGTTCGCGATGATTCCAAAGGCCACGTTCATCTCAAGCAAAAGGCGCAAAAGGTATTCAGGCTCGACAAGCTGGTTGGAATATTCGCTTGGCTCCAAGCCCAAAAAGCCCAAGTAAGTTTTTTCCAATTCCTCTGGGTCTTGGACAATCATGCTGGGGCCGTTGTAAGAGCCTACCGGGCCTGCAAGCTTTCCCTTAAGCTGCTTGCTCAATTCCTCGATGCGCAA
>CADCCO010000150.1 GCA_902799965.1 uncultured Spirochaetaceae bacterium | reverse complement strand
TTTGTCGGCGAGCGCGCGCAAACATTCCGCAAGATTATTGTCAAGCATAGAATGATTTTACCGCAAAAGCCGCCGGGCTTCAACATTCCGCGCAAACTTGAAAACTTTCCGCCAAACTGATAATATAATCGCATGAAGAAAAACTCAGCCTTTGACATGCAAAAATTCGCGGAAGACAAAATTTCCGCCATAGACGCAAAATTTGAGGCGCAAAAAATCGCGTTCGCGCCCTTGTGCTTTCAGGCCGTCCGCGCCCTGCTTGAATTGGGAATCATGCAGGCCATAAGCGACGCAGGCGACGCGGGAATCAGCGTCCAAGACCTCTGCGACAAAACAAAAATCTCCGAATACGGAATCAAAGTCCTTAGCGAAATGGCCGTCGGAATGAACGTTCTTAAATTGAAGAACGAGGCCGGAACCGAAAAACTCTTCCTTGGAAAAATCGGCTGGTTCCTTCTTGAAGACAATTTGACAAAAGTCAACTTTAACTTTACGAATGACATTTGTTACAAGGGCGCCTTTGACATGATTGATTCGGTCAAAAACTCAAAGCCCGAGGGCCTAAAAGTTTTTGGCGACCAGTGGACGACAATTTACGAGGCGCTTTCCACCCTTCCCGACCGCGAAAAAAAATCTTGGTTTGACTTTGACCACTTTTACAGCGACATCGCTTTTCCGCAGGCGCTCCCGATTGTCTACGCGCAAAAGCCAAAATTGCTTTTTGACATCGGAGGGAACACGGCAAAGTGGGCCATCGCTTCCTGCAAGTTCGATCCCGACGTCAACGTAAAAATAATCGACTTGCCCGGACAAACCGCCGTCGCGGAAAAGAACGCCGCGGCCGCCGGGTTTGCCGACCGCATTTCCACCTACGCCGGAAACATTCTTGCCGAAAGCACAGTCTTGCCCGCCGCTCCCGATGCCGTTTGGATGAGTCAGTTCCTTGACTGTTTTAGCCTTCATCAAGTGACAAAAATCTTAAAGAAAGTGCGCGCGGCCGCCACCGACAAAACGCTCGTTTACGTTTTGGAGCCCCTTTGGGACCAGCAGCGCTTTGAGGCGGAATCCTACGCCTTGCAAGCCACAAGCCTTTACTTTACTTGCATGGCAAACGGCAACAGCAAAATGTACCGCTACCAAGAATTGGTTGACGCGATCGAAGCCGGCGGCTTTGAGCTTAAGACCGCCCACCACAATTTGGGAAGCAACTGCTACTCCCTGCTTGTGTTCAGGAAAAAATAATGTTCGTAAGCAAGCTTTGCGTTTGGGAACCGCCCGCGGACGACCTTTCCGCCGCGCCCAAACTTGAATGGACAGAACCGATTTTTCGCCGCCGCCTAAGCCAGCTTACAAAGATGACAGTTCAAGTTGTCCATGACCTTTTTTCCGACGGAACGCTGGACAAAAACACTAAGCTGGTTTTTCTTTCCTTCCGCGGCGAGTTGGAGCGCGAATTCAAAGTGAACAAAACGCTCATCGAAGAAGAATCGATTTTGCCCGCCGCCTTTTCGTTGTCCGTATTTAACGCCGCAATCGCGCAGGCGACAATCGCGTTGGGCTTGAAGGGCGGCTACACTTGCGTCTTTCCAAGCGGCGCGGATTTTGCAAGCGGCGTGTTGTCGGCGGCCGCTCCAGTTTTGGCGCAAGGCGGCGACACGAAAATCGTTTTGGTTTACGCCGACGAAAACGTTCCCGACTATTACAAAGAATTTTCGCAAGGCCCAAACGATCCGCTGGCCTTTGCCGCGCTTCTTTCTTCACAAAAAACGGATAATAGTGTAGAATTGGATTTGCAAAACATTCCGCGGACTCCGCGAGAATTCATTCAGACTTTTAAAAAGTGAGAGCGATATGGAAACGAACGACATTCCTCCGATTAAAAACTATCCCTTGTGGCTTTGGCGCGTCATCAGAAAAATTTTTGTCGAACTTGTATTTGCGATAGGAAGCCTTACGCTAGGATTGATTGTTTTTCCCCTTTTGCGCGTTTTCAACCATAACAAAATTTCGTACCGCCGGGCGGCCCACAAGGCTGTTTCCTACGCGCTGGACTTTTACATTCATTTGATGTCGCTGGTCAGAATTTCAACTTACACAATCAGCGACCTTAAGGCCATGCGTGATTTGCGCGGCTGCGTGATTGTGGCCAACCACCCGTCCATGCTGGATGTCATTTACATTTTGGCCTTTGTTCGCGACGCGGTTTGCATTGTAAAGGCCGGCCTCAAAAAATCTTTGGTCAGCCTTATCGTCAACGCCTTGTACATCACCAACAACATTGACTTTGACATTATGCAAAAGGAATGCGCGGAAGCCTTGCAAAGCGGAAGCAACCTGATCATTTTTCCAGAGGGAACGCGCACTCCCCGCCATGGAACAAACCAATACAAAAAAGGCGCTGCAAGAATCGCGATCGCGGCCGGCGCCAACGTCCAGCCCCTTCATATCGGCGGAAACCTCAAGTACGGCTTGGGCAAAGGCGAGTCAATGCTTTTGGTCAACCCGCAAGAGCGCTACAAGTACGACTTTACGGTATTGCCGCAAATCCAAGTTTC
>CADCCO010000149.1 GCA_902799965.1 uncultured Spirochaetaceae bacterium | reverse complement strand
AAACGTCTTTCCCGCAAGCTCGTTGGTTCCTACGCTGGGGGGAAGGCGGCTGGCTTCGGACTGCTGCTGGGCGCTTTCGGTTTTGGTTTGGCTTGTGACGGCGGCGGTGATTTTGTCGTTGGGGTTGGCTTGGTTCACAAGCGTTATGTCGCCGCTGGAGCCGCTTCCGACATAGACTTTTGAGTCGGCCGTTGTGTAGGTGATTGTCTCGCCCTTTACGGCGACCTTGCTTCCGTCAGCGGCGGTGATCGTCACCGTTCCGTCTGCGGCTACGCTTACGCCGCCCGACGTTTGCGGTTGGCCGTCAACGATTGTGTAGCTGTATTCCACGCCGCCGATTTTTATGGTTTTTGAGACGGTGGTTTTTGTGGCGTTATTCTGCAAGCCCAAAAGCGCCGCCGAGTTGTCGCTGGAACTGTTGGCGCAAGAAAAGAAGAGCGCCGCCGCGGCAAGCGTTCCCAATAAAACAAAGAACTTTTTCATAAATTCCTCCATGCGGGTAATAAATTACTTGATTGTATTATTTTAGGGTGAAATAATATATTTGTCAAGAATGAAAGGATAAAATATTACTATAATATAAGAATGGGATTTAAAGAGAACCTTCGATTTTTGATGGATTCAAAAGACATTCAAATTAAGGAGCTTTCGCAAAAAAGCGGAATCAGCGAAAACACTCTGAAATCCTATCTAAAGACCGCGTCCGCGGAGCCCACAATCAGCAAGGCGGCAAAAATCGCCCAAGTCCTTGACGCAAGCCTTGAGGCGCTGCTTGGCGTTCAGCAAGAAGAAAGCCAAAAAAGCTTTTTGCAAAACGAACTTTTGCGCGAGTCCGAAAAACTTTCCGTAAAAAACCTGAAAATCCTCATCAAAATTGCCCGCGACCTGCAAGGGGAATGACAGTCCGCGTGAGCGGACAAGTGGATAATCTCCTTGCCATAATGCCGCGCGGCGGCAGAATGACAGTCCGCGCGGCGGCAGAATGACAGTCTGAGCAAATGCAGCGGCCTATTGTTTTATGGCGAATTTTGGTGTAAACTAGAAGCGAGGCCATATGTCAAATATTTCACAAATATTAAAAGAGCTTTGCGCGTATCCGACCGAGCCAAATTACAGGAACGACATTCGACCCAAATTGCGAAATAAAAAAGGAGCCTCTAAAGCATTATTTGGCGCGGCAGCTCGCGCCGGACTTGGACTTTGTTTTTGAAGAAGAAACAATTGACGGCAAAAAAGTCGTTCTTCTTTCCATTCCCGCCACAAAAACTGCTCCAGTGTCTTTTGACAACGAGCGGTACATTCGCATTGGTTCAAGCAAAGAAAAACTTAGAAAGTATCCCGAAAAAGAATCGTATCTCTTTGACGTTTTGAGGCATGGCCTTCCGACAATAGAAAATACGCCTTCCCAATACCAGGATTTGACTTTTGAAAAGCTTCTCATTTATTATGGAGCGAAAGGCATTCGCTTGAACGAAGATACGTTTAAGAAAAATCTTGGCTTCTACACGCTTGACGACGCGCTGCGATACGCCGATGTTTTGAACGTAATTCAGGCCGATGAGCGCGGCCGTGTTGTAGAGCGAAAAGAAGTGGCGCTTTTTGAAAACGAAGCCTTCCGCGAAGCTATGATAAACGCCTTTGTTCACAACAAATGGGTCGAAGGCAACGAGCCGATGATTTCTGTTTTTTCCGATAGGATTGAAATCTTGTCGCGCGGCGCCATTCCCGCTGGCCAGACACTCGACGGCTTTTTTGCCGGCGAATCCGTTCCCGTAAACCAAAAGCTTTCCGAGATTTTTTTGCAGCTTCACATCAGCGAAAAAACTGGCCGCGGCGTTCCAAAAGTCGTGGAAAAATACGGCAAAGAAGCCTACGAATTCCGCGAAAACACAATTCTAGTTAAGATTCCATTCCGCTGGATTCACGCGGTGAATAATGAAAACGCCCCTGATGAAGTGAAAAAGTATCGGGTTGAGGAAAACTACCCAGAAAAAGGCGAAAGTTCACAGAAAAAGTTCACAGAAAATGATGAAAGTTCACAGAAAAGTTCACAGAAAATTACTGAATTGATAAAAAACGACAAGAACGTCACCACGCAAAAAATGGCCGATATACTTGGAATTTCTCGCCGAGCGGTTGCTAAGCAAATCGCGCGCATGCAAGCGGAAAATGTCATTCGCCGTGTTGGCGCGGACAAGGGCGGCCATTGGGAGATTGTGGAATAGTCCGCGCGGCCACTTGCTTTATCACAAATTCTGCCTTATAATAATAGAACAACTTACACCACACAAGGAGAACGATATGAGCAAATACGCGGGAACGCAGACTGAGAAAAACTTGCTGGCGGCCTTTGCGGGAGAATCGCAGGCGCGCAACAAGTACGTTTATTTTTCGCAGGTGGCTCAAAAAGAGGGCCAGGACAAAATCGCCAAGATTTTTGAAAAGACCGCCAACAACGAGGAGCAGCACGCCAAAATGTGGCTGACCGAATTGGACGGCATAAAGGATTCGACCACAAACCTTAAGGCGGCCGCCGACGGCGAAAACCACGAATGGAC
>CADCCO010000148.1 GCA_902799965.1 uncultured Spirochaetaceae bacterium | reverse complement strand
TTTCATAATCGTAGAGAACAACCTTCATGCTCTGTGTTCCCAAATCAACGCCAGCAACGCATTTCATAACATCCTCCATATCGTGCTCGTGCACGGTATACACTAATAATACGCTTGATTTGCCATAATGTCAAGCGCTTTTTAGGCCTATGCGCATAACACTTAATCAAAAGACTTTTTCTTAATCGGCTTCAAGAATTGTCTTTTCAAATCCCGTTCGCCATGGAACAACAAGAGCTCAGAATTGGAAAGTTCCTTTCGTTCACATTTTAAGCCAAGAAGTTTCAATGTGCAAATTAAATCGGCGGCTTGAAAAAGCTTGTAGTCTTTGGGAAGAACCTTCCTAGCGTCATAGCTTGACAATTCTTTTGCCATCCTGCCTTGAAGCTTGAACGCGTTTTCAAATTGACTTTTCTCAAACACAAAAGTTTTGTATTTGATGTCAGACTTCATCACAAAGTAAAAAAGCTTTGAAAACAGCGCGCGGCGTTCATTCGGCAAAACAGAGGCGAACATTTCTTCTTTGCGGATAAGCGGAGCGGTATGAATCGCAAAGCCTTTGCCATAACCAAGCGACTGAATTTCTTCATCCAATTTTTGAATCATCGGATTTATGTCGCTATTTTGGTCATGAAAAACCATCGTGACTATGTAATACGGGCAATGAGAACTGTACGCGCCAAAATCACCGCTTTCGTCAACGAAAACGCTTAACTTTCCCATTGCCGCTCCCAAAACAAAAAAGGCGGGACAGTTTGCCCGCCGTAGTAGGTTGGACCTGGGTCTTTCGACCAGCCCAAGTAATTATTATTATACAGCATTCAGTGATATTGTCAAGAGATTTCTTTGCGTGTTCGCCAATATTGCGACAAAAAACAGCCTCCCCCGTTTGAAGGAAGCCGCGTGCCGCAAACTATGCGCGCAGGCAGGGCTTGGGTCAAGGTTGGCGCGATAGGCCGCTCGTACATTTTTTTTCAAAACCTTAATCGTTTTTTACGTCGCTTCGCGCCGTTTTGCATAGGAAATTATCCACAGGCCCGCTCGCGCGGGCTGGCAATCGAGCGGTTTTACCCGTAAAAGGCGTGGGCGTTGCCGCCTTTCTTTTTGCACTCGTACATAACGGAGTCGGCTTTTTCGTACAGGGCGGCAAAAGGCTCGTCGCCGCTGACATAAACGCAGCCCATGCTTACGGACACTTTATGGCCGCCCATTTCGCTCAATTCAATTTTGTCAATGTTTGACATAAAGCGGTCGATGACGATTGAGGCGCTCTTGTCCTCTTGAACGCCGAGCGCGAAGACGGCAAACTCGTCTCCGCCCAGTCGAATCAAAATGTCCGAATTGCGGAAGCTTTTTTTCATCGCCTTGGCTATTTCCACCAAAACCTTGTCGCCGACCGCGTGGCCAAAATTGTCGTTTATCAACTTGAACTTGTTCACGTCAAAAAGGCAGAACATTCCCACTTGTCCTTCCTTTAAAATGTTCGAAACGCCAAGCTCGCCGCTGCGCCTGTTGCAAATGGAAGTCAAGAAGTCCGTTTCCGAAAGAATTTGCAAATTGATTTCCAACTTTTTTTGCGCCGTTATGTCGACCAAAGAATAAACGACTACGCGGTCGTCGTTGGAAAGCGTAACGCGCTTGGCGTGCGTAAGAATGTAGCCCACGCGGCCGTCGCCATAGTGAATGGAAGACTCAAAAATAACTTCTTCGCCTTCCTTGGCGTTGACGGCGCTCTTGAGCTGCCCGTCCATCGCGTCAAGCTCTTCCTTGGTGAATTGGTTCCTAACGTCCTGAACGGTAAGCTTTCTTTCTTCGTTGGGGTCAAAGCCGTACAACTCAAGCGCCTTTTTGTTTATCAGCATGATCTCGCCGTTGGCGGCGGCGGTGACGACGGTTCCCACAGTTTGAACCTGGAACATTTCCTTAAAGAGTTTGTCCTTGTTTTGGAGAATGTCTTTAAGTTCGTTGACCGCGCGGGCTATCGTGCCAAATTCATCCTTGCGCGAAAGGTAGCGGATAATGTCGCCGGCCCCGGAAAAATCGTTTTTCTTAAAAGCGATGATTGTGTTGTTAATCGCCGAAAGCGGCTTCATCATTCTCTCAACGCAAAAAACGCCGAGAAAAACCGTAAGCGCGGCTATAATAAAGCAAACGGCAAAACTTTGGATTCGCACAACCAAGATCATTTTAAACACATCAGCCTTTAAATCAGAGATAATAAAGAACCAATTGCGCTTTTGAATGTATTTGCACGACGCCACAATGTCATTGTTGGAATAAGTGAACTTGCCTTCCGGCGTGACTTCATACTTGTAATTATTAATGATGCGCAAAATGTCAGCGTCGGTACATTCCGTTCCAACCAAGTCCGGGCGGCTGTGAAAGATAAAAGTGTTGTTGGAGGCGTTAATCAAAAGGTATTCGCTGTTGGGCGCGTTGGAATTTTTCAGCTTGCTGAGCTTTTCGGACAAAGCCTATCGGCTCGCCCGCTTTATTGAAGACCGGCGAGTAAACTGGAATGACCATTTTTTTTGTCAACGGCGCCTGAACGATGCCGGAGCAAAACGTTTTTTTTCTTTGGCGGATTTGCGCCTCAAGATTGCCCGCGCCCTTTGCGTCTCTAAAGGTTTTGTCAACGGAATCAGGGTTGATGTGGGCCAAAACATAAGTGTCCCAGCGCGCCACGTAAAGGCCTTCCATGTAATTTTTTCCTTCGGCACACTTGTTTGTGTATTCTCTGGCCCGCTGGATGTTTTTTTCGCTTGGATTTTCAAGAACTTCGACAATCTCGGCGGCCTTGCTGTATCCGTCCAAAAAGTCGCAGCAACCTTCGATGTACGTTTCAATCAGCTCCGCCCTGTCCCGCGCGATTACGCTCATGTCCTCCGCGGTCTTGTCTTCAAGGATGCGGGAGATT
>CADCCO010000147.1 GCA_902799965.1 uncultured Spirochaetaceae bacterium | reverse complement strand
CCGCGTTTTTCCAGCCCTTGACTTTCCATGATTTTATCCAGCTTGTGATTCCGTTCTTTACGTATTGGCTGTCGCTGTAAACGCTGACGTCGTCGGAGGTGGAGTAATTGTCTTTGCAAAATTTCAGCGCTTGAATCGCGGCGGTAAGCTCCATGCGGTTGTTGGTCGTTTCATGCTCGCCGCCGGAAAGCTGGTTTTCCGCTCCGTTTGCCAAAATCACGCAGCCCCAGCCGCCCGGCCCCGGATTTCCCGAGCATCCGCCGTCAGTGTAAATTACGATTTCCATTTTTCCCCACTTGTGTATATTGTAGCGCTTTTAGGGCAAAAAAACAAGCGTAACGCGCTTTTGCTAATGGAAATATTTACTGCGCTCTCGTGAGCGCGACAGGCAATAGCGCATTTTGGGCAAAAAAACAAGGGAAAAGCAACTCGATTAGGTAGCGTCCCTAAGGACGCGGTGGAACCGCTCGAAAAAATATTTTTGGTCTTGCAACCAAAAATACGAGCGGCGTCTTGCAATCAATCGGAGTCCTGCTCAAAAAACTCGTAAATCCTGTCCACGTAGTCGGGGGCTTCGTCGTAGACGGCGTGGCCGTAGTTTTGGTACACGTAGGAACGGGCGGAAGTTCCGGCAAGGCGCGCGATTTGGGGAGCGGCGTCCGCGCCAAAAATTTTGTCAAGGTCCGCGCCCACGGCAAGGATAGGGCATTTTATTTTAGGAAGAATGTCGGACGCGTCAAAGCCTAAAAGGGCGCGCGCCAAAGTGGCGAAGCGCTTTAGGTCGGCGGCTGTCGCTCCGTCGAGGGAGGCCATAATCGCGTCCTTGTATTGCTCGTAGAAGCTTGGTGTGTAGACGGCCTGCGCGAAGGCTTGATTCAAGTCGGAAAGTCTTTCTTTGTCGGCCAAGCGCGCCCAGCCTTCTATGATCGCGGCGGCGCCTTTTGTTTGCGCGGCGGTGGAACCCAAAAATAGTTTTGAAACCAAGTCGGGGCGGCTATGGGCGAGCGCCTGGGCCGCTATTCCTCCGGCGGAAATTCCCACGACGCAAGCCCGCGCCGCAATTTTGTGGCGGCTCCAGCGGCCGGTCCAGCAAATAAATTTTGTAGCCGTCCAAGAATTTTTGGTAGCGCTCGGCCACGCCTTGCGCGAATGGCATCAGGCTTTTTGTAAAGATGCCGGGCAAAATGACCAGCGGCTTTTTTCCGCTTCCAAAAATCGCGCATTCGCATTGCGCGAATGGGGTGGAGATGGTTTGGATGGCGGGATTGTGGTTCATAAAGCGCAAAATTCCTCTTCGGATATATCCTATTTTGGATTATTGTAGCGCGGTTCGTGTTATTTTGCTATAGAAAATCATTTAAACTTTTATCACGGATTTCTTCCCCAAAAAATAAAAAATGCGCTATAATAATACAAATTTCTAAAAGGGGGCAGAATATGGATTACGCGACAATTACAGTGAAAGTTCCAAAAGAGATGACTGCGTATTTTTCTGACGATTATGTTGCCGAATCTGGCGAAGATCTTAAGCGGAACGCTTTGCTCCTTTATCCCTATATTTACAACAATGTAATTTCTCATGGCCGGGCCGCTGAAATTTTGGGAATAAAAAAACTTGATTTGATAGATTTGTACGATAAGATGGGGTTCCCATATTTTGACATGGATATCAGCGAGGTTCGCAAGGACATCCAAACTTTCCGCAAATTGAAAAAGGCCCTTGCATGATAGTAATTTCAGACGCAACTCCTATAATTTCTTTGTTAAAAATCAACCGTTTGGCCTTGCTTGAAAAATTATTTGGCTCCGTGCGGATTCCAAAAGGCGTTTTTGCGGAACTGACTGAAAACCAGCGTTTTCAGGAAGAGGCAAAAATAGTCGCGGGCAGCGCTTTTATTCAAGTTGTGGAAGAAATCGACGACAGTTATGTTTCTTTGCTTCGCCGCTCTACGGGGCTTGATTTGGGCGAAAGCGAGGCTATTTTTCTTTCAGACAATGGAAAAGCTGACTTGCTTCTGATGGACGAAGTTCGCGGGCGCGAGGTTGCCGTTCGAATGGGAATTAAGGTCATGGGAACCATAGGAATTTTGGCGCTTGCATATGAAGACTCGCTTTTGTCGGCGGAAGAAATAAAATCCGCCATAGACGTTCTTCGTGATTCAGGCCGTCATATAAGCGACAGGCTTTACGAACAATTGCTTGCCTTGCTTCCGCGTGAGGGCTTGTAGGCGCGGCGCAGCCGGACGCGAACCGAAGGGAGCGGCTGGAGCGGCAGCGGAACGCCGAAAAGCCCGGCCCGCCGCAAGGCGGGACACGCCCAAAAAATTCTTCAAAATTCCCCTTGTCGAATCGCTTTTTTTTTATTAAATTTAAAGGTGTAAAAAGAAAATCTTTCCGCTAGAATGTATGCGGAAATTATGTATAGGAGTAAAGTAATGGCAAAACAGTTGTTGTTCAATGAAGACGCGCGCAGAAAGTTGCTTTCGGGCGCGGAGCAAATCGCAAAAGCGGTGAAAGTTACGCTTGGACCTTGCGGCCGCATGGTAATGCTTGACAAAAAATACGGCTCGCCCACAATCACAAAGGACGGCGTTAGCGTCGCAAAAGAAGTTGAGCTTAAGGACCCCTACGAAAACATGGGAGCCCAGTTCGTTCGCGAAGTCGCTTCAAAGACAAACGACGACGCCGGTGACGGAACTACAACCGCCACTGTTTTGGCCTACGCCTTGGTTCGCGAAGGGCTCAAGTCTGTCGCCGCGGGAATGACCCCCATCGCCGTTAAGCGCGGAATGGACAAGGCCGTCGCCACGACAATCGCCGAAATCAAGAAGAATTCAAAGCCGGTGAAGGGCGCTGACGACATCACCCACATCGCCACAATTTCCGCCAACAACGACGAGGAAATCGGAAAGATGTTGGCCGACGCTATCGAGAAGGTTGGAAAGGACGGAGTCATCACAGTCGAAGAGTCAAAGAACATGGACACGACTGTTGACACTGTTGAAGGAATGCAGTTCGACCGCGGATACATTTCGTCTTACTTCATCAACGACCGCGACAGAATGGAAGCCGATTTTGAAGATCCCTACATTTTGATTCACGACAAAAAGATCAGCACAATGAAAGACTTGCTCCCGATTTTGGAGAAGGTCGCCAACGAAGGCCGCTCGCTTGTCATCATCGCCGAAGACGTTGACGGAGAGGCTTTGACAACTTTGGTCTTGAACACTATCCGCGGAACAATCAAAGTTTGCGCCGTCAAGGCTCCTGGCTTTGGCGACCGCCGCAAGGACATGCTTCAGGACATCGCCATTTTGACTGGCGGCCAGGTTGTTTCTGAGGAAGTCGGAATCAAGCTTGAGAACGCCGACATTTCAATGCTCGGAAAGGCCAAGTCTGTCAAGATCGACAAGGACAACACCACAATCGTTGGAGGCGCGGGCGCAAAGAAAGCCATCAGCGAGCGCGTCGCCGAGATTAAGAGCCAGATTGAAAAGTCAACTTCTACATACGACAAAGAGCAGCTCCAGAAGCGCTTGGCCAAGCTTGCCGGCGGAGTCGCCGTCATCAACGTTGGCGCCACAACCGAAACTGAGATGAAAGAAAAGAAGTTCCGCGTTGAGGACACAATCGCCGCCACTCGCGCCGCTTTGGAAGAAGGCGT
>CADCCO010000146.1 GCA_902799965.1 uncultured Spirochaetaceae bacterium | reverse complement strand
CATGTTGCTCATGTAAAAAGTTTCGCTCATCGCCTCGCGGCTAAAGACCATGTCGCCCGCCGGAGTCAAATGCCCCCTGTCGTAGCCCGAACGCTTGTAATCCGCGAGCGTCGCCGAACCGCCCAAAATTTCATGGTCGGGCCTAAAGTCGTTTGTCCGCTTTGCGTTTTTTTGCAGCATCCAGTCACGCAAGCAATACGCCGACCATTCGGCCTGCTCGTAGGATTCCCGGTAGCAGATGGAGTAGTAATGAAAGGCGCGGATTTGGTGGTCGGGAACGGCGGGCTGGTCGGCCGCTTGGCGGGTTGGGCTGGCGGGCTGACCGCTGTCGGCGTTTTGGTCGGGAACGGCGGGCGCGTCGGCGGAACAGAGGCCCGCGCCGTCCTCTTGGTCTGCGGCGGCTTGTTGGAAGGCGGCGGCGTTCCCCGGGCAACGCGGGATTTCAAGAGCGGGCGGAAGAGTGATTTGCGCCCAGACCGAAAAAGCCGCCGCCAAAAGCGCGATTAAAAAGAAAAGCGCTTTTTTATTGTTCACGCTTGTTCGCTTGAGTTTTCCGAAGAAGCGGCCGCGTCCTTCTCCTGCCAGTGGCGGTAGAAGTTGGCCAGCACGGCGCCGGACAAGTTGTGCCAAACGCTAAAAATCGCGCCGGGAACAGTGGCCATCGCGAGCGTCGGGAAGGCAGTTGAAGCGAGGCTTGTGGCGAGGCCGGAATTCTGCATTCCGATTTCGATTGAAAGCGCCTTTGTCTTTGACACGTTAAGGCGCAAAAGCTTTCCAAGGCCAAAGCCGCAAGCGTAGCCCAAAAGATTGTGCAAGATAACGACGGCAAAGACAATCGCGCCTGTCGTGAGAATTTTCTGCGAGTTGCGCGAGACGACCGCTCCGACAATCAAGGCGATTGCGATGACGGAAATGGCGGGCAATATCGCGCCGATTTTTTGCGTGAACTTTCCGAAGAACTTGTTGATGACAAAGCCCAAGCCAATCGGAACGATGACTACCTTTACAATAGAAAGGAACATCGATACGACGTCAACATGGACGCTCTCTTTTAAAAGCAAGTAAGTGATGGCGGGAGTGAGAAGCGGAGCGAGCAAAGTGTTTACGCTTGTCATTCCGACAGAAAGAGCGACGTCGCCCTTGGAAAGATAAGTGATTACGTTGCTGGCGGTTCCGCCGGGACAAGTTCCGACAAGAATGACGCCGGCCAAAAGCCCAACCTCAAGGCCAAAGATTTTTCCCAAGGCAAAGGCCAAAAGCGGCATGATGGTGAACTGGGCAAGGCAGCCGATGATGATGTCCTTTGGGCGGGTAAAGACAAGCGCGAAGTCTTCGATTTTGAGCGTGAGTCCCATTCCAAACATGACCAGCATCAAAAGCGGGTTGATCCAAGACGGCTGGATCCAAAGACAACTCTGCGGAACAAAAAGCGCCAGAGCGGCCACGGCCAAGATAATCAAGGCCATGAACTTTCCAAAGAAGTTTCCGATTTTTTCTAAAACAGACATGATGTACCTCTAGAAAGGATTTTACCGCAAACAGGAAATCTTGACAATAAGCGCTTTTTTTAGTGATATATAAGAATGAGTTTTTTAATCCGGCACCAGCATGACTTGATGATCGCGCTGCAGGCGATTTGCCTTTTGACAGCCTTTTTGACTTTGCGAACAAACAACCTTTCAAGAAGGAGAAAGGCCGCGATAATTTTTTTGGAACTGAGCGCGGCGGGCATTTTGTCGTCGCAGTTAGCCTTTACCGCATACAGCTTTATGATGAACGGAACGGCGGTTCGCGTCACGCGGCTGGCAAAATTCGGCGACTACTTTTTTCCGGCCTTTTTGATTTTGAACTTGAATTTCTATTTAAAAGACTTGTTCATGAACGAAGGCGAGCTTAAAAAAATGCCTTGGGAATTTTATGTTGCGGGAATCGTCTTGCTAATCGAAATCGCGCTGGTCATCATTTCTCAGTTCACCGGCCTTTACTACACGATAGACGAGCGGAACAATTACATCCGAAGCCCCGCCCGTCCGCTGGCTTACATTTTTCCATGCGCCGCGCTCGCGCTGCAATTCATCTGCATTCTGCGGAACTTTAAAAGAATCCCGCGCGAAATGGCAGTTCCGCTTTTGTTCTTCATCGCGGTTCCCATCGCCGCAAGCGCTGTGCAGTTCCGCATGAAGGGCTTTTACATAACAGGAATTTCTTCCGCCGGAATGGCGTTTGTTTTGTACATTTTTGACTTGAAGGAAATGAACAAAAAGGTGGAGAGCGCGCACCGACTGGAAATCGAAATGCTCGCCCGCTACCAAAAGGAATTGGAGCAAACTGTTGACGAGCGCACAAAGGAGCTGCGCGCTGCAAACCAAAAAGTCGAGCGCCTGTTGCTGAACATTTTGCCCGCCGACATCGCGCGCGAATTGACCGAGCGGCCCGGCCACACAATTTCGCGCAACTACCCCAACGCCACCGTTTTATTCACCGACATCGTGGGCTTTACAAAAATGAGTTCCGACATGACCGCCGACCAAACCGTAAGAATGCTCAACAAGCTGACAAGCCTTTTTGACGAGCGGGCCGAGCGCGAGGGCGTTGAAAAAATAAAAACGATCGGCGACTCCTACATGGCCGCG
>CADCCO010000145.1 GCA_902799965.1 uncultured Spirochaetaceae bacterium | reverse complement strand
CTTCCCTTACGCTCTTCCTCAATCGAAGACGCGAGCAAGTCTTGGTAGTAGCTTTTGGCGTGCATGGCGATTCCGTCGCGCGCGGCTGTCACTTTGTACAAGTCGTAAAAAATGTCTAGGGCCTCTTGCAAGGATGCAGAATCGCGAGCCGCCTTTTGAACGGCCACGCCCTTTTTTTCCGCAAGCTTTATGTTGTAGCGCCACTTGTTTTTCATCGCGGCAAGGATTTCCTCTTCCGTTCGCGTCAAGTCCACTTGCGTCGTGTCGGGCGGCTGTATGTCCACCGCGCTTTTCTTTGCAAACGAGCCAAAGGCGGCCGCGCTTTTTACAAAGCCGTCGCGCTCCTGGGGTGTCGCAAAGCCAAGCTCCGGATCAAAGCGGACGCAAATCGCGTTCTTTGGAAGAAAAGGCTTTAGAGCGGCGGCAAGTTCGTTCAAGAGCGCGCAAAAATTCTTGGCGCTTGCATTTTCGTCGCCGTCCGCGCCGGCTTGCGCGGCCTTAATGATTTCCGCGTTTGGGAACATCGGAACATACGCAAGGCTGAAAAAGCCGCGCGCGAAGGAGCGCAGCAAAAGAGAAAATTCAACTGTTATTGACGAAACCGTTCCCTTAAAGCGAATCAGCGTCCAGCCGTGGCGGGCTTTGAACGCGCCCCAAAAAGGCGTTTGCAAAAAGGAGCCTTGGTTTCCGCCGGCGGAAAAGTCCGCCGCTTGAATTTGAACGTCGAACAAGTTTAGTGAATGTCTCCGTTCACAGTGAATTCCGTCGTGATGGCCTTTCCGCCAACGACAAGGTTCACGCCGCCGATTTGCACGCTCTTGTTTACGGTCTTGATTTCGACCGCGCAGAAAGTGTCGATGTCAATCACGTCGGGCTTTTTAAATGCCGGGTCGGCGCCTTCCAAAATGACGGGGTCGCCGGGCTTGGCCCAAGGCGCGGTCAAAACTTCGACGCAGTCCTTTCCGTCGGCGTCCTTGTAGTCGGCGGCGAGGAGCATTCCGTGGCTTTCGATTCCGCGCATTTTTCGGGGGGCCAAGTTGGCCGCCAAAATTATGTTCTTTCCAAGCAAGTCTTCCGGCTTAAGGTATTGGCGCAAGCCTGACTGGACTATGCGCTCGGTTCCGCTTCCGTCGTCCATTGTCTCGACGTACAATTTGTCGCCTTCCGGGTTGTTGTCAACTTTAAGGATTTTTGCCACGCGAAGCTCGATGTTCTTGTTAAAGTGCGCGGGCTGCTCGGCGGGCGGCAAGGGAGCCGGCTCTTCTTTGGCGGCCTTTTTGGCTTTTTCTTTCTTTTGTTCGCCTTCCTTTCGTTCCTTTTGGCTTCCGGAGAATTTTTCCCTAAAGGCTTCCATCGTCTTCTTGTCCATCGGAGTGAAGTAAATCTCCGTGGGGCCAAGCTTGTCCAAGCCTTCTGTTTTTCCCAAGTCGTTCCAATCCAAGCCTTCAAGCGTGGGCTGGCCAACGCGGCTTTCCTTTATGGTCTTTCCAAAATAGCCCATCACTTTTTGCGTGTACTGGGGCATAAAGGCGTGGGCCATAATCATCAAGTCTTTGATTACGTAGCAAAGATTGTGAATGAGCTTTTCGGCCTTGGCGGGATCTTCGTTGCGCGCCTTCCAGGGCTCGGCGGCTTGGAAAGCCTTGTTGCAAATGTCCGCGATCTCGAACATCTGGCGGAAGGCGTCCTTAAGGTTGGCCCATTCCATGTTCTCGGTGATTTTTTCTTCAAGCGCGCGGACCTTGGCCCACAATTCCTCGTCGACTGGCGCGGCGGGAATCTTTCCCTCGTAGTACTTGTTGACGAACAAGAGCGTGCGGTTGACCAAGTTGCCCAAGTTTCCGACAAGTTCCGAATTCAGCTTTTCCTGAAAGTCCTTCCAAGTGAACTGGAAGTCCTGCTTTTCCGGGCGGTTGTAGAAAATGTAAAAGCGCCAAGCGTCGGCGGGAATTCCTGTCTCTATCGCGTCGCTTCCAAAAACGCCAACGCCTCGGCTCTTGGAAAATTTTCCGTCCTCGTAGTTGAGGTATTCTGTGGAACTCATATGGTAAAGCTTTGTCCAGTCGCGGCCGCTTCCCAAAAGCGTTGACGGGAAGATTACCGTGTGGAAGGGAATGTTGTCCTTTCCGATGAATTGGAAAAGCTCAACGTCCTTGGCTTCCGGCTGCCACCAGCTCTTCCAGTCGAACGACGGCTTTCCGGCGGCCTTAAGCTCGCCAGCCAATTGCTGGGTAATCGAAATGTAGCCGATGCAGGCGTTGAACCAAACGTAGAATACTTTGTTTTCGTAGCCGTCGCGCGGAACTGGAATGCCCCACTTTAAGTCGCGGGTAATCGCGCGCTCGTTGAGGCCGTCGCGAATCCACGCCTTTGTGATGTTGATCGCGTTGTCGCTCCACTTGCCGTCAACGCTGGCCTTTTCCATCCAAGCGTTCAATTTGTCGCTGATGGCGGGAAGGTTTATGTAAAGGTGCTTGGTTTCTTTTGGCTCCGGGGTGGAACCGCACACCGAGCACTTTGGCTCCTTTAGTTCCGCGGGATCAAGAAGGGAGCCGCAGTCTTCGCACTGGTCGCCGCGCGCCTTGTCGCTTCCGCATTTGGGGCAAACGCCGTGAACGTAGCGGTCGGCCAAAAAGCGCTGGCACTTGGGG
>CADCCO010000144.1 GCA_902799965.1 uncultured Spirochaetaceae bacterium | reverse complement strand
ACGGCAGCCTTTTGTTCCGCCGTCGTGAGCTCCTTTACAAGCGGATGCTCTGGCGAGACGACCATGTATGTGGCGCCAAAAAGCGTGTCGCAGCGAGTTGTGTAAACGCGCAATTTTTTGTCAGTGGCCTTTCCGTCCTTGTCGGCCACGGCAAAGTCAACTTCGGCGCCGATGGACTTTCCAATCCAGTTGCGCTGCATGATTTTAACGCTTTCGGGCCAGTCAAGCTCGTCAAGGTCTTGCAAGAGGCGCTCGGCGTATTCGGTGATTTTTAAAACCCATTGGCGGATTGTCTTTCGCGTGACTTCCGAGTGGCAGCGTTCGCAGCGGCCTTCCTTGACCTCTTCGTTGGCCAAGCCGGTCTTGCACGACGGGCACCAGTTGATCGGCGTGTTGCTTTCGTAGGCCAGGCCTTTTTTGTAAAGCTGAAGGAAAATCCATTGCGTCCACTTGTAGTAGTCCGCGTCGCAGGTTTGCACGCAGCGGTCCCAGTCGTAGCTAAAGCCGAGCGCCTTTATTTGCTTGGTGAAATGTTCGATGTTTGAGTTTGTCGTTTCGCGCGGGTGCGTTCCGGTTTTGATCGCGTAGTTTTCCGCCGGAAGGCCAAACGCGTCGTAGCCCATCGGGTGCAGGATGTTGAAGCCCTTCATTCTTAGGTAGCGGCAGTAAATGTCGGTGGCGGTGTAGCCTTCGGGGTGGCCTACGTGCAAGCCAGCCGCGCTGGGGTAGGGGAACATGTCCAAAACGTAGCGGCGCTTTTCTTTGGGAACGGAAGCGTCCTCGCCGACTTTAAAGGTTTTGTTGACTTCCCAATATTTTTGCCATTTGGGTTCAATCGATTCAAAAGGATACTTAGACATTTTTTGCCTCTAAAAGTGTGATAATTTGAGAAATAATTATATAGTAAATTGTGAATTGTTTCAACAGTTTGGCGGGGGATGTCTCCCCCGCGTTGTAAAAATGAATTTGCCAAACGCCGCTCTTTATGTTAAAATTATTGCATTAAATTCTCGGAGGAATTTTATGAAAAAGTTTTCCAAGGTCTTGGCGCTTCTTGCCTTGACATGTGTATGGGGGGGGGGCGGCGCTCATAGCGACATCTTGCTCCAACAGTTCTGACAATAGCGCGGCGCTTTTGGCGCTTGCCGGCTCAAACAACAGCGGCGGAAGCCAGCCGCAACCACAGCCGCAAGTTCCCGCAGGCTGCGTGAGCGTTCCCGCAAAGACCTTTGGCGGAACGGCAATCACAGATTCACAAGTGTTTATCGCAAGCCGCAATCTTAGCTTGCCCGCAATCTTCGCCTGCGACCACGAGGTTACGCAGGGCGAATACGAAACCTACTGCAAGTACGGCGGCGATAATGCTCCAAGCGACACTTACGGAAAGGGAACAAGCCATCCCGTCTATTACGTCAGCTGGCACGATGCGATAGCCTACTGCAACCTAAAGAGCGCGGCTGACGGCTTGACCCCATGCTACAAGCTGGGCGGCTCCAACGACACAAAGAATTGGGCCGGCATTGTAAAGGAAGGCGATGGCGCCAACGCGAAGTATTGCGGCCCTGCAAATGATGCGGATGCTTCTATTTTTGCCGCCTGGGACGCCGTAGAATTTGACACGACAGCCAACGGCTGGAGGCTTCCGACAGAAGCGGAATGGGAGATGTTGGCCCGCGGCGGAAATTTGACAAACGAAAACCAGACAACTTACAGCGGCTCAAACACAATCGGCGACGTGGCTTGGTATAGGGAAAACAGCGGAGACAACGGAACGTCAACAAACCAAAAGACCCACCAAGTCAAGGGCAAGACAAAGAACGGCTTGAACCTTTACGATATGAGCGGCAACGTTTGGGAATGGTGCTGGGACTTTAACAACACGATAGCAAGTGACACTCCGTGGACAGGACCTGCCACCGCTTCGGCCGGCAATAACCGCGTCTACCGTGGCGGCAGCTGGGAAGATGCCGCTGACCCCTGTACGGTTGCTTTCCGAAGCGACGTTTCGCCGATTAGCCGATTCGGATATATTGGCTTCCGCGTGGTTCGCAACGCGGCAAGCAACTAAAAATTGATAAACCAAAAAGGCGGTCTTTCCCAAGAAGGGCCGCTTTTTTTTTCCACTAGCAAAATCGCGCGAAACGCGCTACAATGTCCGCATGAGCATTCCATCAATTCCAATCATTTCAATAATCGTTTACGGAGCGTGGATCGCGCTTTTGCTTGTCGGAAGCCGCCGTGCCAAATTGGGCGCCTTTAACCAGGACTCGATGTCGCTGGAGGCGACAAAGAACTTGCAGGGCCTTGCGGCGCTTGGCGTGATTTGCCACCACCTTTCGCAGCCGCCGCAGAACGGAGGCCCGATGGACGCGTTGGGACAAATGCAGTTCTTTAGGGAAATCGGCTTTTGGTTTGTCGCGATTTTCTTTTTTGTTTCTGGCTTCGGCCTCATAAAGAGCCTTGCCACAAAGCCAGATTACTTAAAGAAATTTTTGCGCCGCCGCGTCCTTCCGATTGTTGTCTGCTTTTACGTGATGAACCTTTTTTACATCGCCTTCCATTTGCTTTTGGGAACGAATATGTCCGCCTCGGAATGGGTCTGCAAGATTTTTGGAATCGCTCTTTTAAATGACAACGCTTGGTTCGTTCCTGTAATC
>CADCCO010000143.1 GCA_902799965.1 uncultured Spirochaetaceae bacterium | reverse complement strand
GGGAAAATTCTTGCGCCAGATTTTGGCCGGAAAGGAAAAAGTCTCGGCGCAAACGGCGGCCTACCTCTTTGCCGCGGACAGGGCGGAACACCTTTGGGGCGCGGGCGGCCTTGTTGACCAAACTGAAGACGGCTGGACAGTTGTATCGGACAGATACCTCTTTTCAAACCTGGCCTACCAGGGCGTGACTTGCGGAGAGGATTTGCCAAAAATGCTCAACAGCCCCTTTCCCCTGCCCCAACTTTTGTTCTTCTTTGACATTTCGGCGCAAAAATCCCTTGAACGCGTCGAAAAGCGCGGAGAGGCCAAGGAGATTTACGAAAACGAAAAGTTCCTTAACGACACGGCTTCGCGCTACCGCGCGATAATCGACCGATACAAAAAACTAGAAAACAGCGGCATGAGAATCGTCGAGCTTGACGCCACCCTTCCCAAAGAAAAAATTTCAGATTTAATCTGGAAGGAAATTCTTCCGATAATAAATTCGTGAAAAAGTTCGCGAAAAAAATTTTTGTCCTCGCAATCGCGCTCGGCGCGGCGGCCTTTTTTTGTCTGCCGGCCTTTTCTTACATGTGCAAATATAAAGAGGACTTTTACAAGCTTTATCACGTCCACTACCAGCAGTATCCCGACGACTGCATGGAAAACATTTACTGGCTGGAGCAGGCCGTCCGCGCCGACTTTGCCAACCCCCTTTACGCCAGGGCCAAGATTCAGACTAAGGACGAATGGGAAAAATACCGCAACCTTTTCCAAATGCACCTAAACCTAAAGCTGATTGAGCAGCACATGCGTCTGGCCCGCGTTTACGACAGGCGAGCGATTTGCTTTTACGACGCTCCGTGGAAAGACGAATATTTGGCCAACTTGAACAAGGCGAAAAGCTGCTACGAGGCCGGACTTTTTTACTGGAAGGAAGCGCGCCTTTGGTCCGAAAAGGCCAGCGAAACTAAATTCCGCTTTTTGTTTTTGGAAGACCTTACGAATTGGGAAGACGAGAACAAGCGCATCGCCTGCGCGGAGCTGGACTACAATAAAATCCTAAGCCGCGAACTCACGCGCGTGGCCGCCGAAATCGAAAAGCTAGAGGCGATGGACCGCTCGTACTAAGGAGCCGGGAATAGCTCGTTGACCGCCTTTGCCAATTCCGTATTGCTATACATTTGGTCAAGCGTAAGGGCCCTGGCGACAGGCGCTCCGTCCTCGCAATTGCTCCAGTCCGCCTTGTGCGACTCGCGCATGCAGCCTGAATACTGGAAGGGAAAGCCGTCCGCGGAGCAAGCGTAACGGACGACGCAGCTTCCGCCCGAGCTTTTGATTCCCGCGATTTTTATGCCGTTGTCCCAGCAAGTGTTCGCAAAAGAATTTCCGCACGAAAATGTCACGTCGCTTGTAAGGACGACAAAGTTGTAATTCTTTTTTTTGTCTTTGTCGTCTATCTTTCCATCCAAGTTTATGTCGGCGCTTCCTGTCTCAATCTTTTTTCCGCCGGTGAAAAAATCATAATAAAGGGTGGCGGCGTCCTTTGGGTCAAGCAAAAAACACAAGGCGTAATGAAGCGCGGCTGTGTCTCCGCCCGGGTTGCAAGAAAGGTCTATGACAACGTTCTTGACAGTACTATAGGCGGGCGTGTTCTCAAGCGCGTAAAAGGACTTGTAAAAAATTCCCACCGTGTCGTTTGGAAGCGCGACGCCGCCGGAAGCGGAAGGATCAGGGTTGGGGCTTCCGGAGCGGGAAGACGCGTAATAGCCTTTCCAAAAAGACTCATCGAACTCAAATTTGTCAAAGCGGATTATCGCGGTCTTGTTTGAGTCGATGACCTCAAAGGCGGGCGCGTCGGAACCGGAGGAAGACTCTCCTATGTAGCTTGCGCCGGAAGGGTCTCCGTTTTTCAAATCTTTCCTAACCTTCGGATAGTTCTGCATGCGCAACATTAGCAAAGCGTTTTTTTTGCTGAACAAATTTTCAGGTCCGTATTTTGCCGCGATATAGTCCGACGAAACATAATCCTGCTTGGCGGTAAAAAACGAGTGCGAGTCTCCGTATACCCTGTCATATAGCATGTCAAGGCCCGCGATGTAATCAATGTAGGAGGAAGAAAGCAGGAGAGAACGAATGTCGAGCGCGTTTTGCAAAAGCATTTGTTCAAAGTCAAGAGGGTCGGTCGCGGCGACTTTTTCCTTTACGGGATACCCTTTTCCGTCGTCGGCAAAGCCGTAATAGCCCGGCCGCCCGTATAGATTTTCGTGGATAAAGCGCAAAGTATTGTACGAAAGCAAAACCAGTTCCTTTGGCCGCTCCTTTAAATTGCCCGCGGAATCCGTGTACCAGGGGCTTTTGTAAAAGGACACATAGCCTGAATCTTTGTCGTAATAATCATCTTCGCTTCCAGTAAAGTAAACGGCCTGGCCGTTGTAAAAGTAGCGCTCGTAGTTCATCATTGAAAAAACATTTGAAAGGACGCAGAGCGGCAGGTAAACGTCGTCGATTCCGCCATACGCGCAAAAGCCGTATTTAGCAAGTTCAAAGGTCTTGGACTTTTCGCCGGTGTAGCTTTTTACGAGCTTAAGGAAGCCCACGACTTCGCTTGGGTCCATGCTTTGAAAGTCGCCGAAGGCCGGCATGTAAATCGTGTCCAGGTCTTTGTTCACGACGACGACATATCTTTTTTTTCCTGCGTCCGAGTCTTGAATGACGTAAC
>CADCCO010000142.1 GCA_902799965.1 uncultured Spirochaetaceae bacterium | reverse complement strand
CAGGAGCCCTCTGATGTTGAACGTAGAAACGATAAAAAACGGTTTGGTCATCGACCACATTTGCGCGGGCTACGGCCCAAAGATTTTTAACTGGCTGGGGTTGGCCAACGCTCGCTTTACCGCGGCGCTTGTGATGAACGTTCAGTCCAAAAAGGACGGAAAAAAAGACATCATAAAAGTTGACAACATCATCAACATCGACTATTCTGTCGTGGGCTTTATCGACCCAAACATCACAGTGAACGTGATCAAGGACGAAAAGATTGTCGAAAAAATCAAAATGGAGCTTCCGCAAAAAGTGACCGGCGTAATCCACTGCAAAAATCCCCGCTGCATCACCGCAAGCGAAAAATACATTCCGCAAAGCTTCCACTTAGTTGACCGCAGCCGCGCGCTTTACCGCTGCGAATACTGCGACACCTTGTACAAAGCCGGCCCCCAAGGCGAGGCGGTGGAGTTGTAGGCAAGGCAATGACCATAATTTACAACGCGCGGATTGTTGACGAGAACACAGACAAAAAAGGCGCGGTTATCATTGAAGGAACAAAAATCAAGCGCGTGTTTTACGGAACATTCAAAAGCGCGGAGAGCGTTTTAAAAGCGGCGAATGTCGGCAAGACCAAAAATGCCGCCGCCTCAAGAGCCGCCCGCAATTCTAGTCTTGCAAGCAATTCCATCGACGCGCGGGGCCTTGTCTTGTCGCCGGCCTTTATCGACATGCACGCGCACTTCCGCTATCCGGGACAGACGCAAAAAGAGGATTTGGATTCCGCGCTAAACGCTGCCGCTGCTGGCGGCTTTGGAACGCCCAACACAAATCCCGTCGTGTCGTCAAAGGCGGAGGCGCTAAAAGTTGACGCGGAGGCGGCGGAACGAAAAATGTCGCGAGTCTTTCAAACCGTAAGCTTGACCCAAAACTTTGACGGCGTTACAACCGCTCATCTTGCCGCGCTGGACAAAAAGACGACGCCCGTTATAAGCGAAGACGGCCGCGAAGTTGCAAGTTCCGCCGTAATGCTGGACGCGATGAAAATCGCCGCCAAGAAAAAAATCATCGTAAGCTGCCACTGCGAAGATCCGACTCTTGCCGCGCTTGCAAAAAGTTACAGGACGCGCGCGCTTGAGCTTATGGCAAAACATAAAATTCCCGCGTGGGGAGCGATAGACAAAAAGGCTTTGGCCGCCGTTCCAAAAAACGCGCTTGACCAAATCGTTCAAAATATAAAAGAAGCCAACTCGCTTTTGGAACTTGCAGAGGACGCGGCCACCGAGCGAAACATATTGCTTGCGCAAAAGGCCGGCTGCCACATTCACCTTTGCCATGTTTCCACCGTAAAAAGCGTTATGGCCGCCCGCCGCGCCAAGGCGGAAGAAAAAAATTACAAGAACGGATTCAAAATAACTTTTGAAATCACGCCGCACCACTTGGCGTTGGAAGGAACGGCAGTTCCAAAAATATTCGCCTTTGTAAACCCGCCGCTTAGGACAGCCCAAGACCGCGCCGCGCTTTTGGCCGCGCTCAAGGACGGAACGGCAGACTGCATCGCCACCGACCACGCGCCGCACACGATGGAGGACAAGGCTGCCGGCGCTCCAGGCTTTACCGGATTGGAAACCGCCTACGCCGTTTGCAACAGCGTTCTGTGCAAGCGCGGCTTATTGTCGGAGCAAAAACTGATGGCGCTGATGTCGGCAAGGCCCGCGCGGATTTTGGGCTTGAAAAAAGGCTTGGTCGCGGCCGGCTACGACGCCGACTTGGTCTTGCTGGACCCCGACAAAAAATGGCGCGTCGATTCTTCGCGCTTTTACAGCAAGGGAAAAGCAACGCCGCTTGACGGAAAAACTCTGGCCGGCCGCGTCGACGCGACATTTGTTGCCGGACGAAAAATTTTTGGCGAGCGATAAAAGCGCGGAGTCTTTAGCGTGCAAGCGCGGGCGGCGCGGATTTTTGGCTTGCAAGCAATTGCAGGCGCAAGCCTTGAAAGCGCGCAAGGAGAATGGTCGCAAGCCTTGAAAGCGTGCAAGGAGAACTGTCGCAAGCCTTGAAAGCGCGGCGCCTTTGCGCTAATGTTCAACTATGGACAACTCGTTGACTTCTTACAAAATATTTGTCATCGCCGCTTTTTTGTTTTTTACCGGCTCGGTGCTGGGCTGGTTCATCGAGCTTTTTTACAGGAAATTTTTTGAGCGCGTCCAGAATCCGCAAAGGCGCTGGGTGAACCCCGGTTTTTTGACCGGCCCTTGGCTTCCGGTTTACGGCATTGGCGCCCTGGCGCTTTTTGCAATGAGTTTTGTCGAAACTTTTATCAGCGGCTTGGACAAGGGCGGTGCCGCGCACTACGTTCTTATGATTGTCTTTATGGCGCTTATAATGACGGGCATCGAGTTTGCCGCGGGAATCATTTTTATAAAGGGAATGAAAATCCGCCTTTGGGATTATTCGGAAGAGTGGGGCAACTTGTGGGGAATCATTTGTCCCAAGTACGCGCTCTTTTGGGCGGCGCTTTCCGCGGCCTATTACTTTTTGCTTTTTCCGCCGTTTTTGGATTTGGTCATGTGGTTCATCGAGCATCCCTGGTTTTCGTTTGTCGTCGGAACTTTGTTTGGAATCTTTGTCGTGGACTGCGCCTTTTCTTTGCGGCTTGGAACGGCATTGCGCAAAAAGGCCATGCAAATCGACAAGGCCTCTGCCATCAACATTCAAAAAATGCAAACCGTCCTTCGCCAAGACCGCGTGGTCAAATTCTTTAGCGCCCATTCCGAGCGCTTCCTGACGGAAAAGCTACAAAGCTTTGAGGACTTTATAAGCCGCTCCCCCGCAAAGATGAGCGCTAGTCGCGAAGACAAGCGATAGGGAGAGCTTTAATTTTGTATAGATTTTAAGCGCGTTTGACATCACGAAGTTTTGCCAAAGCCTTAAATGCCGTTTGTTGATCAGGAGTCAATTCGGGACAATCTTCGTCAAAAGATACAGGCTTTTTTGAGGCATTTTCTATTTTAGCCAGCTGTTCAGCGGTCGGCAATTGGTTTTTAGTCACAGTGATTTTAGTTATCGCCATAATAAATTTTCTCCTCGGCATTAGTCGCCAATCTAGCTGAAATAATTCTTGTTGAGTCTCCTCGTTCCGTGTAGACCACAAACAAGACCCTGCCAACTTTTCCTAGAACAATATATCCGTCTTCTTCTTGAAAATTTATGCCATAGCGTAAAATTTGTCAAGAAAATTTGACGCGAGAATTTATCGCGGCAGGGCGTAGCGGATTGTGAGCGTGGCTCCCATTCCGGATTCCGGAGAGTGGAGAACGGCGTCTTTGCTTTGGTCAAAGACCTCGTTCAGCGTTGAAAGGAAGTGTTATTGGGATGTTCATATTTTATTCCTCGCAAATTTCATATTCATACATCTTTTGAATTTTAGCATTTGGGTAGAATGCATATTCATAAAAGTATTCATTCATTTTTATTTTAGCAAAGTCCAATTTAAAGTTTTCGACATCAATGTCATCGTCGATATTTCCTTCAGCCAAATAT
>CADCCO010000141.1 GCA_902799965.1 uncultured Spirochaetaceae bacterium | reverse complement strand
TTGGAGGAAGGGCATGACAATTTGCGATTCTGTAAAATACATTGGCGTGGACGACCACGAGATTGACTTGTTTGAGGGGCAGTTTGAGGTTCCAGGCGGAATGGCCTACAATTCCTACGCCGTCGTCGGTCAAAAAGTTTGCGTGATGGACAGCGTTGACGCGAATTTCGTTGACGCTTGGCTTTCGAACATCGACGCGGCGCTTGGCGGAAGGTCGCCGGATTTTCTTGTGGTTCAGCATATGGAAATGGACCACTCGGCGGGCGTTTTGGCCTTTGCAAAAAAATATCCTGAGGCGAAAATCGTTTCTTCAAAAATGGCCTTTGCGATGATGAGGAATATGTTTGAGGAAGATTTTTCCGACAGGCAAATTGTCGTGTCCGACGGAAGCGAGCTGGATCTTGGCGGCCGCAAGCTAAAATTTATTTCGGCGCCGAACGTTCACTGGCCCGAAGTCGTCATGACTTACGACGAGGCGGACAAGATTCTTTTTAGCGCGGACGCTTTTGGAAAATTCGGCGCGCTTGACTACGACGACCCCGAAGGCTGGGATTGCGAGGCCCGCCGCTACTATTTTGGTATCGTCGGAAAATTCGGCGATTCAGTCCAGGCTTTGCTAAAAAAAGCCGCGGCCTTTGACATTCAAAAAATCTGCCCCTTGCACGGACCTGTCCTTGACAAGGACTTGGGCCACTACATCGAACAGTACAACACTTGGTCAAGCTACGGCGTGGAAAGCCCCGGCGTGGCTGTCGCTTACGCTTCGGTTTACGGACACACGCGAGAGGCCGCGCAAAAGTTGGCGCAAATTCTAAAAGAAAAGGGCTGCCCAAAAGTGGCGCTCTTTGACTTGGCGCGCGAAGACATTTACGAATGTGTCGAGGACGCCTTTAGGTACGGAACGCTTGTCATCGCCTCGCCGACTTACAATGGCGGAGCCTTTCCGGCCGCGCGCGAGTTCATCCAGCATTTGACAAGCCGCAACTACCAAAAGCGCAAAGTGGCCTTTATCGAAAACGGCTCTTGGGCGCCGGCCGCGGCAAAGGCTATGGCCGCGATGTTCGAGCAAAGCCAAGAGATAACTTTTGCCCAAACAAAAGTTTCCATTAAAATCGCGATGAAGGACGCGGACGTCGCGGCGCTTGAAAAGTTGGCCGAGGAATTGTTGGGCCGCTAACGGTTCGCAAGCCCAAGACGCGGCCGCCGTTTTTGGGCTTGCCTATAATTTAGGAAGTAATTTTGAACAGCAACAGTTTTTTCAATCGTTTTGGCCCCGCGTCCTTTTACGGTTCGGCGCTAAAAATCGCAGTGCCGGTAATGGCGCAGCTTTTGGTGCAGAACCTTGTTTCGCTAATCGACAATTTTATGGTGGCCGGTTTGGGCGACGTAAAAATGTCGGGCGTGAACATCAGCGGGCAAATAATATTTTTGTTCATCGTTCTCTTGTCAACCATTTGCACGGCGGCTGGAATTTTCATGACGCAGTTTTCGGGGGCGGAAGACAAGGACGGAATGCGCCAGTCTTTTTGCTTTAAGCTCTGGTTTGGGCTTTTCGCCGCTGCGGTCTTTATGGTCGTTTGTTTGGGCTTTCCAAGGCTCGCGCTTTCTTTTATGGTCAGGGGGAACACGCAGGCCGAAGCGATTTTGGACCAAGGACAGCAGTACATTTGGATAATCGCCTTTACGGGAATCCCGATTGTCGCCGCCAGCGTAATCGCTTCGTCCTTGCGCGAAATCGGCGAGGTTAAGGTTCCGCTTGTAATTTCAATCGCGGCCACTGTGGTCAACACGTTTTTCAACTGGGTTTTCATTTACGGGCATTTGGGCGCGCCTCGCCTTGAGGTTAGGGGAGCGGCGCTGGCCACGGTAATCGCGCGCGGCGTTGAAATGCTTTGCTTCATCGTTTATATGATAGTAAAAAAGCCGCCATTTGCGATCGGCATCTTGGACATGCTGCGCGTGAATTTTAAGCTTTACCGCGAGATTTGCGCCAGGGCCGCGATGTCCACTTGCAGCGAAATGCTTTGGGCGATTGTGGAAACAGTATCGGCGGCTTTGTACAATGGCCGCGGCGGCTCGGAAGTTGTTTCCGGCATGAGCGCGAGTTTTGCGATAGCCAATCTTTTCTTTGTTTCATTTAGCGGAATCATTACGGCCACCGGAGTGATTCTTGGAAAGCGCCTTGGCCGCGGAGAGCTTGAAAAAGCGCGCGAGGAAAAAGTTTGGCTTTTGAACGGAGCCAACGTTTTTGGCGTGATGATGACCGCCGTCGGCTTGGTCACGATACTGCTTGTTCCGCATGTGTTCAAAAATTTGAGCGGAGACGCGCAAGGCATTTGCAAGCAAATGGTTCTTGTGATGGCGCTTTACATGCCCGCTTGGGTTTACATAAACGCGCAGTTCAGCGTAAGCCGTTCCGGCGGCGACACGGTGATGGGAATGTTTGTTGACGGCATCGGCCACCTTTTTATCGCGCTTCCGGGAATCTTTTTAATGGCAAAGCTAACGACAATCGGGCCTGTCGCGATGTACGCGATCGTCAAGGCCGTCGAGTTCCCAAAAATCATGATCGCCAGCTGGTGGCTAAAAAAGGAGCGCTGGCTTGTAAATTTGGCGGAACAAAAATAGACCGCGCGCGGAATTAACGCCGCCCCAAATCGTTAAAACAATTCCGGCTGCATCGGGTCTTGCGCGGCGGCCGGAAATTCTTCCATCCACTTAAAGACGGAATCCGTTCCAAGCATTATGTTGTTTTCCTCGCA
>CADCCO010000140.1 GCA_902799965.1 uncultured Spirochaetaceae bacterium | reverse complement strand
CGGGAGTTTCCAAGAGGCCGCCGCGGTTGGGGTCCTCTCCGATTCCTTCCAAAAAAAGGCGTATCGCGTCTTGAATTTTTTTTGAATCTACCATAGGAAGTCCATTTTACATAAAATCGCGCAAAAAGGAAAGCGGCTTTCCAATTTTAAAGCAAAGTTTTTTTATTTCGTCGCTGGGCTGAATCCTGTCGGGAACCATTATCGGAAGAAGGCCGGCGGCGGCCGCGCTCTTTATTCCGTTTGGACTGTCCTCCACCGCGGCACATTCGCTCGGCTCAAGGCCCAAAAGATCGGCCGCCTTTTGGTAAATGTCGGGCGCGGGCTTGGAGCGTTCAATCTGGTCTCCAAAAACGCCGGCCTCAAAATAGTCGTAAACGCCGACAGCCGTTAATTGGCGGACGGCGGTTTCCTGGTCGGTGCTAGTGGCGAGCGCCAAGCGGTAGCCCTGCCCTTTCAAATAGTCCAGCGTTTCCCGCGCCCCGGGCATCAGGGGAATTCCTTTTTCAAATTCCCACTTTTTAAAGCGAACGGAAAAGTCGCCGAAAAACCTTGGGCAGTCAAAGCCCTCACCGTAGCGAGCCTTAAGCTGAACCGCCATAAGGTCAACGTTGCAGCCTCGGTTTTCCGCGATGGCCGCATCGATGTCGGGCAGGCGCATTTCCGCCGCCAATTCCTTCCAAATTTCGTCGCAAACAGACTCCGAATCCAGCAAAACGCCGTCCATGTCAAAAACTACAGCCCTAACCTTTTTTGCCATAGGCATATATTATTGAAAATATAGAAAAATTCAATAGAAACAGTTGAACAAATTCCGCAAAAACGCTAATATTATGGCAAAGAATTCTTTTTAGGAGATGCAATATGGCAGACGTTAGAGTTGCTATCAATGGTTTCGGCCGCATTGGCCGTTTGGCTTTCCGCCAGATGTTTGACGCGAAAGGTTATGAAGTAGTCGCTATCAACGACCTCACAAGCCCCAAGATGCTCGCCCACCTTTTGAAGTATGACACAGCGCAGGGCGGTTTCTGCGGAAAGATTGGCGAAGGAAAGCACACAGTTTCAGCCACAGACGATTCAATCATCGTTGACGGAAAGGAAATCAAGATTTACGCCGAGAAAGACGCGGCCAACTGCCCCTGGGCGGCCAACAAGGTTGACGTTGTTCTTGAGTGCACAGGTTTCTACACATCTAAGGAAAAGTCAGAAGCCCACATCAAGGCCGGCGCCCGCAAGGTTGTAATTTCAGCTCCTGCCGGAAACGACCTCCCCACAATCGTATTCAACGTAAACCACAAGACTTTGACAAAGAACGACAACATCATCTCTGCCGCGTCTTGCACAACAAACTGCTTGGCCCCGATGGCCAAGGCTCTTAACGACAAGTACCCGATCCAGTCTGGAATCATGTCTACAATCCACGCCTACACTGGCGACCAGATGATTTTGGACGGACCGCAGCGCAAGGGCGACCTCCGCCGCTCACGCGCCGGCGCCCAGAACATCGTTCCCAACTCAACAGGAGCCGCCAAGGCCATCGGTCTTGTAATCCCCGAGTTGAACGGAAAATTGATTGGTTCTGCCCAGCGCGTTCCGACACCCACAGGCTCAACAACTTTGTTGTTCGCCGTAGTTAAGGGCAAGGACGTTACAAAGGAATCTATCAACGCCGCCATGAAGGCCGCCGCCACTGAGTCATTCGGCTACAACGAGGACGAAATCGTTTCTAGCGACATCATCGGCATGCGCTACGGCTCATTGTTCGACGCCACTCAGACAATGGTTTCCAAGATCGACGACGACACATACCAGGTTGAAGTTGTTTCTTGGTATGATAATGAGAACTCTTACACATCACAGATGGTAAGAACTATCAAATACTTCTCAGAAAATTGCTAGTTTAGATTGACCATTAAAAAACTCCGCTTCGGCGGAGTTTTTTTTTGCTGTTTTCATTGTCGCGGGACTTGCGCTATAATCATCGCATGTACAAATTAGTTTTGTTTGACTTGGACGGAACGCTGACGCAGTCGGAGTTTGGAATTTTTGCGTCGGCAAAATACGCGCTTGAAAAGTTCGGCATTTACGAGGCGGACGAAAAAAAGCTCAAGCGCTTTATCGGCCCTCCCCTTTACGTTTCATTTTCTGAATTTTACGGGCTGAACGGAGCGGCCGGCGAAGAGGCGGTCCGCCTTTACCGCGAAGTCTACGAAAAAGAGGAATACAAGAACGCTCCTGTTTACGACGGAATCCCGGACGCTCTTTTGGCGCTAAAGGAAGCGGGCGCAAGGCTTATGGTGGTCACTTCAAAGCCGCAAGAAATGGCCGAGCGCGTTGTGGAGCACGTCGGCCTAAAGCGCTTCTTTGACGCGATTGTCGGCCCCGGCCGCGAGATGCTTTCTCCAAGCAAGACTGTTTTGATACAAAGGGCCCTGGCGCTTTCGGGCGCGCGCAAAGAGGAGGCCGTCATGGTTGGCGACCGCAAGTTTGACATTGAAGGAGCCAAGGGAGCGGGAATCGCGTCCGTCGGAGTCCTTTACGGCTACGGCTCGCGCGAGGAGCTGGAGGCCGCCGGCGCCGATTTTTTTGCCGCCAGTCCTGGGCAAATCAAAAAGTTCATCTTATAAAAAAAACGCCCCGCGACTTGCGGAGCGTTCTGTCATTGCCCGACGCGCTCGGGCAATCTTTTTATCTAAAGATGATGATCAAAACCTGCGAAACAACTACAACCGCAACAAGCGCGATTGGGTAAGTCGAAGCGTAGGCGCCCGCGACCTTTTCCGTTCCCGCGGTGGAAATCAAAGTTCCCAAGGCCGGCGTTGATGTCATGCCGCCGCAGATTGAGCCAAGGTTGTTCAAAAGGTTCAACTTAAGGACGAACTTGGCAAAGAAGAAGCCCGCGATCATCGGAACAAGCGTCATGATGATTCCGTAGATAAAGTAT
>CADCCO010000139.1 GCA_902799965.1 uncultured Spirochaetaceae bacterium | reverse complement strand
AACTCGCTGCGACACGCTTTTTGGCGCCACATACATGGTCGTCTCGCCAGAGCATCCGCTTGTAAAGGAGCTCACGACGGCGGAACAAAAGGCTGCCGTAGAAAAATACATCGAGGACGCGGCAAAAAAATCCGACCTTGAACGCACCGACTTGGCCAAGGACAAGACAGGCGTCTTTAGCGGAAGCTACGCAATCAATCCCGTAAACGGAAAGCAAATTCCGATTTGGGTGGCCGACTACGTTTTGATTTCATACGGAACCGGAGCCATCATGGCAGTTCCGGCGCACGACACCCGTGACTGGGACTTTGCCAAAAAGTTCAACCTCCCGATTATCGAAGTTTTGAAGAGCGAAGTTGACGTACAAGAGCAGGCCTGGACCGAAGACGGAATCCACGTGAACTCGGACTTCCTTGACGGCCTCAACAAGCAGGACGCCATCAACAAAATGCTGGACTTCCTTGAAGAAAAGAAAATCGGAAAGAAGGCGATAAACTACAAACTGCGCGACTGGATTTTCAGCCGCCAGCGCTACTGGGGCGAGCCGATTCCTTTGGTCCACTGCCCCAAGTGCGGAACTGTGGCCGTTCCCGAAGACCAGCTTCCCTTGGAACTTCCAAACGTAAAGACTTACCAGCCCACCGGAACCGGAGAAAGCCCTCTTGCCGGAATCGACAGCTGGGTAAACTGCAAGTGTCCCCAGTGCGGCGGCGACGCCAAGCGCGAGACCAACACAATGCCCCAATGGGCGGGAAGCTGCTGGTATTACCTTCGCTACTTGGACCCAAAAAACGACAAGGAATTCTGCGCCAAGGAAAAGGAAAACTATTGGATGCCCGTTGACTTGTATGTCGGCGGCGCCGAGCACGCGGTCTTGCACTTGCTTTACGCGCGCTTTTGGCACAAGGTTTTGTACGACATCGGCGTGGTCAGCACAAAAGAGCCATTCCACCGCTTGGTCAACCAGGGAATGATAACGTCGTTCGCCTACCAGCGAAAGGACAAGACGCTTGTTCCGGTTGACGAAGTTGAGGACAAGGGAAACAACGTTTACGTGGAAAAGGCCACCGGCGAACAATTGACGCAAGTCGTCGCCAAGATGTCAAAGTCGCTCAAGAACGTCGTGAACCCCGACGAAGAGATAAAGCTTTACGGCGCCGACAGCGTGCGCATGTACGAAATGTTCATGGGTCCGCTAACGATGTCAAAGCCTTGGGCCACCCAGGGAATCGTCGGCATCCACCGCTTCTTGGAAAAAGTTTGGGGCGTTGCCGAAAAGCCTTACTCAGACCTTGACATTTTTGGAAAGCTTGAAGACGAAAATCTGATTGAGCTTAGAAAGCTTTACGCAAAGACCGTCGAAAAAGTGACCAACGACACCGACACGCTCAACTTTAACACCGCGATAAGCCAGATGATGATTTTCATCAACGCTGTTTCTAAGCTGAACGAGATTCCAAAAACAATGTGGGAAGGCTTTGTAAAAATGCTTTCTTGCTACGCCCCCCACTTGGGAGAGGAATTGTGGGAGCGCCTTGGCCACAAGGGAACGATCGCCTACGAGCCTTGGCCGACAGTTGACGCGGGACTGGCCGCCGACGACCAAAAAACGATTGTCGTAATGATTAACGGAAAGCTCCGCGACAAGTTCAACGCCGCGCCCGGAACCGCCCAAGCCGACTTGATTGCCGCCGCCCGCCAAACGGAAGGCGCCAAAAAATTCTTGGAAGGCAAGACTGAAGTAAAGGTCGTCTGCGTGCCGGACAAATTGGTGAATATTGTGGTAAAGTAATTGCGAGTTTTGAAAGCGCAGCGAACAAAACTCGGTAAGGTCGCGCAGCGACCGACACAAGACTAGGAAGGCCGGCAGGTGGGAACCCGCCGGCTTTTTTTACGCGCTAACGTACTTCAAAGATTGCGACACGGACTCGTTTTCCGTATTCAAAAACTCGATGGGATTCTTGTATTCTTTCTTTAGGTTAGTGACAAATTCGTCTGCCCAAGATGGAGCGAGAACTTTTACATTTTTAAAGTCGAGAGAAATTGTTTCGTTTTCATTCAGCAGTTTAATTATGTACGCCTTTGCCATCGCAAAAGCTTCTTTGCCAGCGGGCCGAGACATCAACACATCGCCAAAATTATGAACGTCTAAAACCATAATCTACTTCTCCAATTTAAAGTCAAAAATCGCAAGACAACCAGTCCAAAAATCGTCCGCTTGCAAAAATTCAATCTTTCCGTCACAAATCGCGCAAGAACCGTTCCCTGTTTGGTAATACAACGACCAAGATTTATTGACAGAAGTTTCAGCAACAAATTTCAAGCCGTTTCCGCGCTGTTCAGGCGTTCTGCCGGAAATCTGTTTTGTAAACCCTGTCTCCACAGCCTCAACATCACTCGAAAGCTTTATCACAGAAGAAAGCGACTCCTTTATTCCGCGTCCATAATCGGCAAGAATTACATACTTGTCCATAAAATTCAAATTAAAATACGCACCGCGCATTTGTCCTTCGGAATACTGCCAATTATGGTCAAAAGTGTTGTTGCCAACTTCACCAATCAAAGCAGACTCAAGATATTTTTTCGACTTTTGAATGAACGAATCCAGTCTTGCCTGGAACACATCGCGAGAGGAACAAAAATAATCCGTGTCTTTTGTCCGCGAAGAAAGCGCTATATGTTCCTTCGCGGCCTTTATAATTGATGAATCAATCATGCTAGGCGAATTATATCATTCCTTGCGCGGTTTTGCTAGTGTTTGGCAATATTGCTTTTTCCAAATGGCAATTTTCGCCATCACATGCATATCCGTTTTGCCTGCGGGTCGCCAAGCCACGATTCCATTCTCCACAGATAACCGATGCAATCTTGAAGAACATAAAATTGTTCCACGCTCAAATCGAAGTTTTCAAAGATTGCGGAACTTTTCTGAAAAGTCTCTGACTTTTTTAAGAACTCAACGTCTTGAAGAAAGTCCAAGTATTCCGGCAACTGTGGATTTCTGCTGTTAAAGACATCCTCCGCCAAGTTTATAAACTCAAGCGAAGCTTGAGGCCTCTTTTGATTTTCGTCCATATTATTCCTCCCACAAACCGCTTTGCGCGATAATGACAACAACATGGCTTGACCATGATTTAACAGGCTGGTAATGAACAGACCTCCCAATATAAGGGAAGCGTCCAGATTACTCAGCCTTTTTTTATTAGAAGACTAGCCATAAAAAAGACTGGCAAGACTACAACAAGAAACGCAGAAAACTCCAATTAGTTTTTCTGCAACACAATCACCCACAATGCGGCGCAAAAAAAGGCCGCATTGCAGGCGCAACGCCTCACACGGCTTCCGTAGCCGGAGCGCAAAGAACCGCGCCAACGACTTCTTGGCAGTCGTCGGACAGATCCTTGCCCATCTTTTTTAGCTTGTCCACAACGTTTTTAACGCGGGGGTGTTTTTCCGCGCAATTGCAAACAGCAGCTTCCGCCACGACAAACGCCGC
>CADCCO010000138.1 GCA_902799965.1 uncultured Spirochaetaceae bacterium | reverse complement strand
TGCGGCTTTGCGCGCGGGCTTTTCGTTTTTTTTGCAAGGAGGTTCTGCATGATGAAGAAAATTGTAAAAATCACAGCGTTGTTGGCGGCGTTGATTGCGAGCGTCGCGCTTGCTAGTTGCGGCGGAGATAGCGGCTCAATTTATCCCATTCCGGCTCCGACGCCTACCCCACAGCCTAGCGGTTACTCAATTGAAATTTCTTATATCGAAGACAGCTCAGGACAAACGCATGGAACGGTGGCCCCAAGCAAGACTAAAGGCATCGCCCAGGGTGAAAAAATTTATCTTACCATAACGCCCGACACCAACTATCAATTGGACAAACTGTATTGCCAGTATTATGACGGGGGCAATATTCCTAAAAAAATTGACGTGACGGACAATTCGTTTGTCATGCCAAACAAAAACGTGTACATCGGCGCTTCTTTTAAAGAGACCACAACATTATACAATGTTTCGGCTTCGGAAACGCAAAACGGAAAGATTCAGTTTTCCGCAAACGGCTCCGACCCGCAGGACTCATGCCAGGCCGCAAAAGGAACGACGGTCACAATTTTTGTTTTGCCAAATGAAAGCTACGAAATTGACACGCTTGCGGCAAGCGCGGGTGGCAACAATCTGACAATTAACGGAAGCGCTTTTGCAATGCCGGAAGCGAACGTTACGGTCAGCGCGACTTTTAAGCCGGTGATAAAAACATATACAGTGGCAATTGGAACAATGACTGGCGGCTCGGTGACGGCAAGCCCTGGAACGTCTGTTGCGGCCGGAACGACAGTGACGCTTAACCCTACGCCTGACAACGGCTATGTCCTTGATTCCCTTACGGTAAAGGACGCCTCTGGTAATGATGTTTTGGCGCAGCAGAACGCTTTTGCAATGCCGCAAAGCGATGTTACTGTTACTGCCGTTTTCAAAAAAATCTACACGATAACAATAAACAAACCGACAAACGAAAATATCGGCGTTGTAACTCCAAGGGGCAGATGGACAACAAAGGATGCCGCTCAAACCATAGAAGCCTTTGCCGGAGAAACAATTGTATACGACGCGATTCTGGAAAGCGGCAGCATCTACAAGCTTAAGTCTTTTGCCATTAACGGCGTTGACGGAATTGACGCGAGCAAGCAAAAGAATTCGTTTGTCATGCCGCAAAGCGATGTGACGATAAGTGCGGAATTCAAAGAGAAATCTAACTATCTTATTAGCGCGGAATGCAATACAGGTGGAACGGTTTCTCCTGTTGAACAATATGCTAGAGAAGGAGAGGATGTAACGGTAACGGTAACGCCAGCAACAGGCGAAAAAGACTATGTTGTTGAAAAGCTTTGCTTAGTGTACAATAAGTATCCAACTACAATCCTCATTCCTATTGACAAGGCGGGAGGACAAGTTACGTTTACAGTGCCTGATGCCGACACCGCTATTGAAGTAAAAGCGACATTTGCGGAAAAAACATATTCGATTAAGCTGGCCGATAACATTACAGGCGGCTCGATAACGGGATTTAACTCAAGCGGAAATCATCTGGGCCAAAAAATTCGTCTTTTTGTAACGCCTGACGATGGATATAAGCTTACAGGCATTTCCATAAAAGGCGCGACACCAGACTCAACGAAAGCGCTCGACGCCCCGTATTGCTTTGACATGCCAAAAGAGGACATTACGATTATACCGACATTTGAATCTGGAGCGACAGGGCACAAGATTACAATTAACCCAAGCGAGCACGGTTCCGTTTCTTGCGCCAAAACGACATACGTTATGCCCGGTTCCACGGTTGTTCTTATGGCAAATCCTGCCAGCGGCTATAAACTTAATAGTAATAGTTTTACCGTAACAACAAACGGTCCGGAGGAAGTTACTGTTTCCGACAATACCTTTATAATGCCGGACAGCGACGTTTCTGTAAGCGCTACATTCCTCAATGGAGAAGAACACAACGTATATGTTTGGATTACATTGAGTGATACAACTATTGCAGAAGACTGGCGCTGGAACATTGCGCCTGGAACAGTCGTTACGTCTGATGGCCTTCCTGCCGGATACGTGATTAGTTCAGTCTACGTTACAAAATATGTTACGGTGCATCCTGAACTATGGAATCAGGGTGAGGATATTCAGCTTACTTCCCGTACGGATACAGACTATAGCTTTGTCATGCCTGACTGTGATGCGCATGTACATGTATATCTAAAAGCGCCCGTTAAGCCAAAGCCCGATACAATTGGCGATATTGTGCTTGAAGACGGAACGGCTGTTGCCTATGAGAATAGGAGCAAGCTTTCAGAAACACAAAAGTGGCACTCTATTGCGGTCATTTTTTACGACGGCAAGGCGTCCACTGATTTAGGCAAATGTGTGCTTGGCGTAGGACTGGCCGAGGGCATTGGCAATTGGTGTTACGATACAGAAACAGCGTCTTATATAAAAATCCCTGAAATTACCGCCAACCCGATAAGATGGGGCGAGCCTGTAACGCACGCTGAGTTCGGTAAAGAAGTGCCTGTGTTTGGTTATCCTAAAAGGGAAAGACAGGTAACATTCACTGGAGAGACGGACGGACAAATCCGAGGAACCAAAAACTTTTCTAAAGTACAAAGGTACCTAGGAAGTGAATATCATCCAGGAAAAATGCAAGCGTTCGAGTATTGCGAGAAATACAAAGACCAGGATGGAAGCCGCGTCAAATGGATTAATAACCAATATCAAAACGGCTGGTATTTGCCGACGATCGCGGAGCTGACGTATCTTTTGGAGAAGGTCGGATTGGTAAACAGATGCATTAGCGATGTTTACGGAAAGACGATAATCAGCTTTGTAGCCACAAATGACTATTATTGGTCTTCAAGCCAGGCTTCAGGAAAAAAACTCGAAGCCTGGCTCGCAAGAAGCCAAAGCGAAGATCCCGCTGTCTCTCTGCTTTCTTACTACAAAGCAAACCCTAACCATAATATCCGGGCAATCCGCGAGTTTTAGCCGCGGCGGCAAAAAGATTCCCGCGCCAAGCGCGGGAATGACAACATTAAATATTGTAGTTATCCTTGAGCGAATCCATCAGGCCGTATTCCAGCAGGATTTCTTCCAGGCGTTCCTGCGTCATCGGCTTGGGAATGGCGAAGTTTGTGTTTTCGTCAATCGCTTTGGCCAGGGCGCGGTATTCGTCGGCTTGCGTTGATTGCGGGTCGTACTGAATCACGGTCTTGCGGTTTATCTCCGCGCGCTGGACAACGTTGTTGCGAGGAACAAAGTAAATTAGCTGGGTTCCCAGTTCCTTGGCGAACGCGGTGAGCAAGTCCTTTTCGCGGTCAACGTTGCGGCTGTTGCAAATGATTCCGCCAAGGCGGACGCCGCTCTTTACCGCGTACTTTGCGATTCCCTTTGAAATGTTGTTGGCCGCGTACATGGCCATCATTTCGCCGGAAGCGACGATGTAAATTTCTTTGGCCTTGCCTTCGCGCATCGGCATGGCAAAGCCTCCGCAAACTACGTCGCCCAAAACGTCGTAGAAAACGTAATCCAAATCGTCGGTGTAGGCGCCTTGCTCTTCAAGCAAGCCGATTGACGTTATGATTCCGCGGCCGGCGCATCCAACGCCCGGCTCGGGGCCGCCGGATTCCACGCACTTGATTCCGCCAAAGCCTTCGCGCAAAATGTCGCTAAGCTCAACGTCCTCGCCGTTTTCGCGGATTGTGTCCAATACGGTTTTTTGCGCCAAGTTTCCCAAGAGCAGGCGGGTAGAGTCCGCCTTGGGGTCGCAGCCCACCACCATGATGCGCTTTCCCATTTCGGCCAAGCCTGCAGTCAAGTTTTGCGTCGTCGTTGATTTTCCGATTCCGCCCTTTCCATAAATCGCAATTTGTCGTGTCGCCATTTTTGTCCTCCTAGTTGTTGGCATTATGTCTTGCGAACAATTTTTATTGCCGCTACCCGTGTGAGAATGTGTTTTCCAATCTCACAGGCTTAATGTACACTTCCTTTGAAAAATCTTTTCCGCCCGGAACGCCAACCGCGTCGGCGCGGCAGCGTTGGCAGTGGCGAAAAACCTTTATGTATTTTTCGCACTCGTTTCTTGCCCAAGACAAGTCGGCGCAAGAAGGCGCGGAACACCACGAAAACTGATGTTGCGGTATCAGCGGAATTATGTTGTAAACCGTCGCGCCGCGCCCGGCCACTGTCTTTGCCACCGTTGGAATGTGTTCCTTGTTCACTTCGGGAATGAACACCGTGTTCACCTTTACCGTCACTCCGGCGGCGGCGACTTTTTCTATTCCGCTCAACTGGTTCTTTATCAAAATCTGCGCGGCCTCAACCCCTTCAAACTTTTTTCCGTCGTAGATGATGAACTCGTTTATCTTGGCTTGAATCTCCGGATCGACGGCGTTGACGGTAACGGTGAGCGTGTCGATTCCAGCGTCGATTATTTCGTCCGCCTTTTGCGGAAGAAGCAAGCCGTTTGTGCTCATGCACTTTATCATGGCCGGAAACTCGTCGCGCACTTTGCGAAAGGTTTCCAGCGCAAAGTCTGTGGCCAGCGTGTCGCCGGGACCTGCAACGCCAACGACCGTCAAGTCGGGCGAAAGAGAAACGGCGCGGCGAATCGCTTCTATCGCTTCGTCTGGGCTTATTATGCCGCTGGCCACGCCGGGCCGCTTTTCGGTGTCGTTAAAGTCGCGCTTGCAAAAGCGGCAGCCGATGTTGCAGCCGGGGCTTACGGGCAAGTGAACGCGGCCCTTGTTGGACTTTTGTCCCAGCGCGAAGCAGGGATGCTCTTTAGCTATTTCTTCAAATGTCTTGGCCATTAAGCAACCCCCGCTCTTTTATGGCGAGCGCGATTTTGTCAACGCTTCCCGCCGCTTCGTAAACTTTAAGCCCGCGCGACAGCATGTAAGCCGCCGCCGGCTCCCCGATTTTTGCCACGAACAAAGCCGCGCAATCTTTAAGCAATTCGTAGGCGGGCGCAAAGTTGTCGCTGCAAGAGCCGCCGCAAACGGGAGGCATTTTGCGTGTCTCGACAAATTCGCCGTCGCCCGAAAAGTCGTAAATCTGCCAATAGCGCGCGTGGCCAAAATGCTCGTCAACGTTAAGGCCGTCAACGCTCGCGAACGCCGCAAGGATTTTGCGCGGCTCTGCGGCCGGCGCGTTTTGGCCTTTCAACGCTTTTTGGTTGGCCGCGTTTTGGTTTGTCAAATCTTTTGTCGCTTCTTCCATGCGGCGGCCTCCAGCGCTATCGGTAGAACGACAGCGCGTTGTTGTAAACGTCTTCTATTACGCGCAAGGCTCCCGTGTAGCCCGCGTAGTTTGTGGTCAACACAAGCTTTAGCGCCATCGGATGCGCGGCCTCGACAAAGCAGTAATTTTTTTCTTTTGCCAAGTCGCTGTCCCAGTCGGCGCCGATAATCAAGCCGCGGCCTTCGCGCTTGATGTCTCTAATGATGTCGCCGGCTTTTCCCGCGTCGGGCAAAAACTGCGCGGAGATTTTTCGCTTTTCGCTAATCGAAAGCAAGTCGTCCAAAATCGCCTGCTGGTATTTTGACGGCGTGTTGTCCACGATGAATTGCTCGGCGGGAACGATTCCCGTTTCGTGAAGCAAAAAGCGGGAAAGGCCGACGACGTAGCCCGCGTCGTGGATTATGTGCGCGAACCTCGGAAGGCCGTAGCGGAATTCCAAAAGGAAGGTCGCGAGGTTGTCGATTTCCTCGTAGTAGGAATCGATTTGGTGCTGGATGAATTT
>CADCCO010000137.1 GCA_902799965.1 uncultured Spirochaetaceae bacterium | reverse complement strand
CGTAAAAGGAAAGCCAATCGATGTCGCGCCCTACAAAATTTTAAAGCTTGGAAAAACGCGCGTCGCCTTTGTGGGCGGCTTGACCCCCGAAACTTATTCCAAGGCCGCTCCCCAAAAATTTTTGGACAAGGATGGAAAAACTTTCCTTTATGAAATCGCCGACGGACAAGACGGAGCGCAGCTTTACGATTGCATTCAAAAGACTGTTGACCGCGCCGCGCGCCGGTCGGACTATGTCGTTGTCCTTGGCCACTTGGGCGTTGACGCAGGCTCCACTCCTTGGCGCAGCGAGGACGTGATTGCTAAAACGCACGGCATCGATGTTTTTATCGACGGACATTCGCACACTGTAATGGAAGAGCGCTTTGTCAAAAACGACAGGGGCCAGGACGTTCTTTTGACGCAAACCGGCTGTTATTTTGGCGCGATAGGCTTGTTGGAACTTTCCGACAAAAAATCTTCCTCCCGCTTGATAAAGGAATACAATCGTTCCGACAAAAAAATTGACGACATGGTCGCCGCGTGGGTCGCGCAAGTTGACCAACAGATGGGAACAAAAATCGCGTCTTGCGCCTTTCCCCTTTGCGCCAACAGTCCCGACCAAGGCCACAAGCGCCTTGTCCGAAAGCAGGAAAGCAACTTGGGCGACTTTGCGACGGACGCTTTTTATTATTACTTGAACCATGAGGTCGGAATGAATTGCGATGTCGCGCTTTGCAACGGCGGCGGCCTTAGGACGGACATTCCCGCTGGCGAGATCTCTTACACTTCGCTAAAAAACGTGATGCCCTTTGGAAACGACATTTGCCTTGTTGAATTGACGGGCCGGCAAATTTTTGACGCGCTGGAATTTGGCGCGCGCTATGTCGGTTCCGCGGAGAACGGCGGCTTTATGCACGCGGCCGGCTTGCGCTACAAAATTGACTCGACAATTCCGTCTGCGGTAAAAACAAGCCCAGAAAAATTCTGGCTTTCAAGTCCAGGCCCTTACAGGGTGTCGGACGTTCAGGTTTACGACAAAGAGGGCGCGGAATGGAAGCCGCTTGACTATGAAAAAGTTTACGCTGTCGCCGGAGCGACGTTCTTCCTGCAAGAGAAGGGCGACGGCTTTGACATGTTTGACGGCGCCAAAAAAGTCATGGATTCTTCCATCGAAGACTTTATGGTTTGTGCCGAGTACGCCAAGAAATTCAAGGCGGGAACGAGCGGCCAGCCTGAGATTTCTTCAAAGAACAGTCCGCTGGCCACATACAAAAATTATTTGCTGAACTACGAAAACCCCAACGGCTCCGGACGCATCGTGATAAAGTAGCGATAGCGGCAAGACTAAATTGCGGCGCGCGTTATGGTATTGCAAACGCTCTTGCGAACATTCGCGCTTTGCGGTATCATAGCGCATTATGTTAAAACCAGAGCTTTTTTCTAGCCTTAAAAATTATTCAGCAAAAACATTCGCCTCCGACGGGCCATCGCCTTTGCCATCGCGAGCGGCGTTCCGCCAGAGGCCGGCCTTTTTACCGCGATTGTCGCGGGCTTTTTTATCAGCGCTTTTGGCGGAAGCAAGGTTCAAATCGGCGGGCCCACCGGCGCCTTTGCGGTGATTGTCTACGGAGTCGTGGCGCAGTTTGGAGTGGAAGGCCTTGCGACGGCCACGATTATGGCCGGCGTTCTTTTGATATTGCTTGGCGCCTTTAAGATGGGCGGCCTTGTAAAATTCATTCCATACACAATCGTGACGGGCTTTACCGCCGGCATCGCGGTCACCATTTTTGCAGGACAAATCGGAGACTTTTTGGGCTTGAACATTACGGCCTTTCCCAAAGGCTTTGACAAAATGCCCGGCGACTTTGTCGGTAAAATTGAAACTTACTGCTTGAACATCGGCCAAGTCAATTGGTTTTCGTTCGCGCTTGCGGCGGTGAGCCTTGCGCTGATTTTTTTGTGGCCGCGCGTCACAAAAAGAATTCCAGGCTCCCTTATCGTAATCATTTTGGCCACGCTCGCTTCCGTCATCGCGCGCGAAAAGTTTGGCCTTGTCACCGACACGATCGGAAGCCGCTACGGCTCGATTCCGTCGTCGCTTCCGCTTCCAGAATTGCCGGACTTGCGCTTGTCTTCAATCCGCGCGCTTTTCCCGACAGCGGTTTCAATCGCAGTCCTTGCCGCGATCGAATCGCTTTTGAGCGCGGTTGTCGCGGACGGCATGATCGGAAGCAAGCACGATTCCAACATGGAGCTTATCGGACAGGGAATCGCAAACATCGCAAGCCCTCTCTTTGGAGGAATCCCCGCGACAGGCGCCATCGCGCGCACGGCCACCAACATCAAGAACGGCGCCAAGACTCCGGTGGCCGGAATCGTTCACGCGCTGACGCTCTTGTTGATTTTGATTTTCTTGGGAAAATACGCGGTCTACATTCCGATGGCGGCCTTGAGCGCGGTCTTGATAAACGTCGCGTGGAACATGGCGGGCTTTGGAAGCATCCGCGCTTTGGTCAAGGGACAAAAGAGCGACAGTTTTGTTTTTATCGCGACGTTCTTGATCACAGTGTTCATCGACCTTACCGTTGCGATTGAAGTTGGCTTGGGATTGGCCGCCTTCTTCTTTATCAAAAAAATGTGCGACCTTTCAAACGTTCAGGCCAAGCGCGAAAACTTGACCGAAGGCATAAGCGGATCGTCCGAAAACCAAGAGACCTTGGACATCCCCAAGGGCGCGATGGTCTACGAAATCGACGGCCCGCTCTTCTTTGGCACCGTGCGAAAATTTGACGTGGCCGTTGAAAAGGCCGAAGTCAGCTACAAGGTTTTGGTCTTGCGCATGAGGAACACGATTTACTTGGACGCCGGCGGAATCCGCGCCCTAGAGCAAGCCAAGCAAGCCTGCGACCGCCGCGGCGTCACGATTGTCCTTTCGGGCATCCACACGCAGCCCTACATGCTCTGCGAAAAAACCGGCATGCTTGACAAGCTGGGAAAAGAAAACGTCTGCGCGAACATTGATTTGGCGCTGGCGCGGGCTAGAGAGATTTTAAAGTAGGAACGGCTGGGCAAGTAAATTTACATCGCGTCCATTAATTGAACGATGGCCTTTAACTTTTTTTCGTCCAATCTCTTCGCTCTTTCTATTAAATCGTGATATTTTTTATACAGTTGAATTTGTTTTTGCGTTTCTTGCGCGTTTTTTGATGCGGATTTTTCCGGCAAACCCAAAAGATACTCCAGCGAAACATTCAAGTAATTGGCGATTTTTAAAGCCATGTCCGCCTGCGGAATGCTGCCGTTTGAAATTCCTTTGCTTATTGTGGTAGGGTCAAAGCCCAATTCGCTTGCAAGCTGCTTTCGCGTCTTGTTTTGGTATTTTAACTCTGAATCCACATTTTCCCAAAAAGTCATAATTTTAATCTGATGAATTCTTTCATTTTAGTCTTGCATAAGATGAGTAAAATCATTATGATTTGAAAGGTGAGTATAATCATTTATTAAGAGATGATGAGAACTATCATTGAAATGGGGATATAAAGAATGTTTGTTAGGCTGAAAGACCTGTGTCTCTTATTGTTAATAAGATAGATCAGCCAGCAAATATTCTTAAAAAAGTCATTCGTTGAATGACGATAATAAAATCTTAAGGAGGATTTTATGAAAAAGAGAATTTTTATTATTCTTTTATTGGTCTCGTTGACTTCTATTTGTTTTGCAGAAACGATAAAGTATCGTTATGTATTTGTAACCGAACAGGGTGTTATGATAGCAGACTTTAAAGACAAATTACCTAATGAAAAATTAAATAATCCTTATCCGCCGCTGATTATACCTATGAATACCAAACAAGAACGCTTTACTGCAGAATTAGCATTAAAAAATGCTCAGGCAGATTTTTATAAAGGTACGCCATTTTTTTATGTTGATTATACAAAAAATGCAGATGATCCTGATATGGTTTGTATTGATTTATGGTCTGATGTTATTGCATATGTTAGAGGTGCAAAATAATGGATGTAGAATTTTCTGAGCAAGCAAAAAATGATCCAAATTGTGAAATTCGACTTGGAAAAGCTAGCTGGGCCAATTCTCAAAGATCAGTAAAATATACTTGGTTTGATAAAAATGGAAAAACAACTCGAGGTGGAGAATTCCCTGTAGAAGCTTTGCCCCAAATGCTTGATTTTGCAATCAGAAAAGGTTATATAAGTTTATCTTAAAGGATACAAAATCAAGTTAGATTGATTTTGTATTTATAAAGAGGGGCAAGCCCACCTTTTTTTTGACAAATATAGGTTTTATTCCACTATTAGACAAGAATATATGTTCTTGGTGATTTTCAAATTTACTGATACATAAAAATGCAGCCATCATCATATTTGGGCTTGCGTTCGGAAGAAAAATCATGCTTCTTTCTTTCCTTGTTCGGCTTTCATCATTTCAAGCGCGGTTCTTTCATAGTCAGAAGCGATTTTTTGAAGCCTCGAAAAATCCGCCCTTGGAGAATTCAAAATCTTCAAAAGAACGCTCTTTCCTTTGCTTGCGGGAATGTCATCTATTGTTTGTTAACGATTTATTCAAGCCATAAATATCTCCTGAACAATTATACAACATTTTATTGATAAGTTCCTAAAAAACTAT
>CADCCO010000136.1 GCA_902799965.1 uncultured Spirochaetaceae bacterium | reverse complement strand
CTAGTTGACAGAAGCAAAAAAAAGGCTTATTATGCTTGCAACCGTGCTCGCGCACGGTGTGAAAAAAGGGCGAAATTCGCGCGTTATTTAATGGTTTGGAGAGCAAAAAATGCCGGTTACGATAAAGGACATAGCGAAAGCCGCGGGAGTTTCGCGGGGAACGGTGGACCGCGTTTTGCACAACCGGCCCGGCGTGAACGCGCAAGTGGCGCAAGAAGTGCGCGCCCTGGCGCAAAAGATGGGCTTTGTTCCAAACCGCGCCGGAAAAATTTTGGCGGCCCGAAAGCGCAAAATAAAATTCGGCTGCCTTTTGCCCGCAGAGTCCATTCCCTTTTTTGACGACGTAATCAAGGGCTTTGAGCGCGCCCGCCAAGAGCTGGCCGACTACGGCGTTGAGGTAGAAATTTTCCACGCCTCAAAATACGACACCGAAACCCACGCCAAGGCCTTGCAGGCTCTTTCCAAAAAAAAATTTTCGGGCCTCTGCGTCACCACGTTGGACACGCCGCAAGTTCAGCTTGAAGTGAACAAGATAGCGCAAAAAGGAATTCCCGTCGTAAGCGTGAACACCGACATCCCCGACAGCGGCCGCATTTGCTATGTGGGAACAGACTACTTTAAGTCGGGCCTGGCGGCAGCCGGCATGCTCAACTTGATTCACCCGCAAAAATTGAACGCTCTTATCATCGCAGGCTCTTACAACATTCGCGGCCACAAGGAGCGCATCAAGGGATTTTTGTCCGGCCTTGACGCGCATAAAATTGAATACAACGTTTGCGCAAAAATCGAGTCTTTGGACAGCGACGACGTTTCTTACAAAGAAACCTTGCGCGCGCTAAAGAAGGATTCATCGATAAATTGCATTTTCATCGCGGCCGCCGGCGTTGACGGAGTTTGCCGCGCCGTCAAAGATTGCGGCAAGGAAAAAATCCGCGTCCTGGCCTTTGACACTGTTCCGCAAGTGACCCAATACTTGAACAGCGGCCTGATTGACTTTACAATTGACCAGGAGCCTGAGACGCAGGGCTATATGGGAATCCAGCGGCTTTTTTCTTGGCTTATGGAAGAAGGCAAGCGAGCGCCGCAAGACTACATCACAAACACCGTGATAAAAATTGCGGAAAACATAGAATAGCGCTATAATAATCCTATGGAATATTTTGTAAAAACAACCGGCTCTGACTTTAACGACGGAACGGAATCTTCTCCGTTTAAAACCATATCAAAGGCGGCGAGCGTTGCCGTGGCTGGCGACGTTGTGACCGTTTACGGCGGAACATACCGCGAATGGGTTCGCCCGCAAAACGGCGGCCGCAACGACAACGAGCGAATCGTTTACCGCGCGGCCAAAGGGGAGCGGCCTGTCATAAAAGGCTCGGAAGAAATTTCGGGCTGGAAGAACGAAGGCGGCTCCGTTTGGAGCGCGACCGTTCCCAACACAATATGGACAAAAGGCGGCGGAGACGGGACCAATCCATTTGCCAAGCCCGTTTGGGGCGACTGGGTTGTTTGGCCGCTTGAAAATCCCGTTCACCTTGGCGACGTTTACATAAACGGAAAATCCTTGTACGAAGCCGCGTCGCTTGAAGATGTCCGCTCCCCCAAAAAACGGACGGAAGGCGTTAACCCGCCGTGGACAAAGCGCGCGGAGCCTATTCTGGAACCGGAAAAAACGGTCTATCAGTGGTTCGCGCAAGTCGGAAACGAAGAGACAAAAATTTACGCCAACTTTCAAGAGCTTGACCCCAACAAGGAATTGGTGGAAATAAGCGTTCGCCAAAGCTGCTTCTATCCCGACAAGACCGGCTTGGATTGGATAACAATCGACGGCTTTGAAATTTGCCAAGCCGCAAGCCCTTGGGCGCCGCCTACTGGCGACCAACCCGGAATGATTGGCCCGCATTGGGCAAAGGGCTGGATTATTCAAAATTGCGTCATTCACGACGCAAAGTGCTCGGCGATCAGTTTGGGAAAAGAGGCTTCGACAGGCGACAACGACTGTACCAAATTCCGAGAAAAGCCCGGCTACCAATTCCAAATGGAAGCGGTGTTCAAGGCGCTGCAAGCTGGCTGGAGCAAAGAAAAAATCGGCGGCCACATCGTCCGCGACAACATTATTTACGACTGCGGCCAAAACGGAATCGTGGGCCATATGGGCTGCGCTTTTAGCGTGATTGAGCGAAACCACATTTACAACATCGCCGTAAAGCACGAATTTTTTGGATACGAAATCGCAGGCATTAAATTCCACGCCGCTATCGACACGATAATCAGGAACAACAACATTCACAATTGCACGCTGGGAACTTGGCTTGACTGGGAAACGCAGGGAACGCGAATCTCAAGCAACTTGTACTACGACAACGACCGCGACTTGATGGTGGAAGTTTCGCACGGCCCGTACATCGTTGACAACAACATTTTTGCCAGCCCCTACAATTTTGACAACATTTCGCAGGGCGGAGCGTATGTCTACAATTTGTGTTTGGGAACGATGCGGCGGGAACAAGTCATGGACCGGGCTACGCCTTACCATTACCCGCACTCGACCGCGCCGATGGGAACGGCGCTGATTTTTAGCGGCGACGACCGCGTGATGCAAAACATTTACGTGGGCGGGCAAACGACTTACACCGAGCAGTCCAAAAGCGGAACGGATTCCTACAACCAAAACTTGTTCGCGACTTCAATGCGTTCGTGGATCTTTGACTTTATGGGAGCGCCGACCGACGCCAACAGGGAAAAATACGGCGCGGCGATAAAGGCTATCGACGAGCTTTTTGAAACGAGCGAATTTACAAAAGCGCCCAGCGCGCCGTCTTTTGCAGACTACAAGGCCAATGTGGCCAAGGCAGGCGACGGCGACCACGACGTTTTTATGCGCGTCCAGCAAGCCGTTTACATAAAGGACAACTATTACTGCGGCGGCGCGGGCCGCTTTGCAGGCGAAAAGGCATTTACAGAATGCGACAAAAATCCCAACGCAAAAATTGTCGTTGAAGGCAAAAAGACTTGGCTGGAATTTAACGCGGACGACAAATTGCTGTCCGCCGCAGGAGAGCTTGTGTCTACAAAAGACTTTGCCGCCACGCGAATAAGCGCCGCCCGCTTTGACGGAGCCGACGGCCGCGACATTGTTTTTGACAAAGACATTTTGGGCGGCTGCCGCGCGCAAGGCAAGGCCATCCCCGGCCCCTTCGCGCAA
>CADCCO010000135.1 GCA_902799965.1 uncultured Spirochaetaceae bacterium | reverse complement strand
TTGAAAAAGCCCAAATTGAAAAGATTCTTGCGGAGTACAATGTTTTGGTGTCCAAGAAAGCTTTGTATACGCCAGCGGCTGCCGCATTCATTTCGTCGTCAATTTCTACGGATGCTTCTACTAGGCCTTTCGCTCCATCGACTCCATTCGCTTTGGGCGCCAAAGACAGCACGCAATACACAATGAACGGCGCTCCCACCGGCGGAAAAGGCCCGACGGTTTATGCCGCCGTAAAGTATTATTTTGAAGCTCATCCGAACATTTCGTTTGGCGAATTGCAAGCTGCCTTCCCCGATGATTTGGCAAGACCAGGCTTTGGAAAAATGATTCGCCGTTGGGAAGAAGTCACTCAAGAGCAATGGTCACATTCAAGATTCAACAAGCATCCGTTAGTTCTTTCCGATGGAACGCGGGCTGTTGTCACCAATCAATGGAAGCCCGACAACATGCGTGCATTTATTGAAGGCGCTAAAAGACTTGGCATAGACATTCAGCCGCAATCATAAGGCAGATGATTCAATATCCAAGCCTTCCTTGAATTCCGTCAGAAAAGGCTAAATAATATCTTTGGCGCAAAGTGATTCCCTCTCCCTTCTCCATTCCCGTGCATTGGGAACCGCCATGCGCTATGCTGTCGTAAATCCATGCGCGGAGGAGCGTTATGCAAAATGTCTATTTTTCGTCTTACAAAGAGCTGGCAAGGTTTCCAAAAGTTGGACAGGTCGCGGCCATAGAGAACAGCGCAAATTATTACAACTTGCGGCGCTTTGTTCCGGCTAAAAGCCAAAGTTTGGAATATGCGTATAGAAAAATGGCGGCCGTTACTGGCAGCTGGCGTTATTACCAAAAGGTTTTGGAATTGCAAGCCCCGGATCTTCTTGCCGCCCGCAAGGAAATCCTTGAAAAATATCCCTATGACGGAAAGTCCACTTTTAAAGAGTTGTTGGCGAGGGCTGTAAAGGACAGGTAAGATTATTTCGTCGGCACATTTTGTTCCACTATATTTCTGCTTAAATTATATTTGAATTTCGTTCACGCGCCTTCGTCTTTCCTTCCAGTCGTCCACAAGTTCCTTGGACTCTATGGGCCAAGCCTTGACCATTTTCTTATCTCTATACAAATAAACAGCCTCTTGTCTGAATTCCCAAAAAAATAATTTCACTTTTTCCTAAAAATTCGCGCATTTTTTGATAAAAATTCATACCTTATAGTTGGAAGTTTTTTTTATTGACATCCCCTATTTTATAGGGTATAATGTGGAGGTTCTGGTTGACAAGGGAATTTATTGAAACGCCGTCTTTTACAAAAAGATGGTTCGACCTTGGATTTACGGATGACGATTTGTCGGAGCTGCAACAGTTCCTAATAAAAAATCCGAACGCGGGCGACATGATGATTGGTTGCGGTGGATTGCAAAAATTGCGTTATGCGTTTGATGGCATGGGCAAAAGCGGCGGCGCTCGGGTTTGCTATGTGGATTTCGCTCATTTTGAAAAGACCTACTTGATTCAAGTCTTTTCAAAAAACGAAAAGCCAAATTTAACCGCGGCGGAAAAGAACGCGGTAAAAAAAACTGTTGGCATGTTAAAAGAAGAAGCCTGTAAAAATTGGAGGAAACGCAATGAGCAAACACTTTGACGATTTGATGGCCGGCTTGAACGAGGCGATTGCCATTGAGCGCGGCGAACTCAAGGGTAAAAGAACTGTTTATGAAATTCAGCCTGTAAAAAAATACGACAACGCGCAAATAAGGCGCATAAGAAATTCAGTTGGAATGACGCAGGCGTTGTTCGCAAGTTACATGGGCGTTTCTTGCAAGACTGTTGAAGCGTGGGAAAATGGCGTGAACCATCCTACGGGAAGCGCCTGCCGTCTAATCAGCATGTTGGAAAGCAGGGCTTTTGAAAGGCTTCCTTTTGTTCGCAAATTGGTGTCGCGGTGATTCCTCCCTCCCCTCAATATTGCGCAAAATTCCGCGATTCGCTATAATATCCTATTGTGAAAGTTACGTCTGTTTGTTTGAGTCCGACGATTCAGAGGACTGTTTCGTTCAAGACTTTTTTGGTCAACAAGGTCAATCGTTCCGAAAAGTACGGGGTTTGGGCTTCGGGAAAGGCGGTCAACGCGGCGCGCGTTTTGAACCAGCTGGAGGCCGGCTCCGTTCGCGTCGTTTGTCCGCTTGGCGAAGAGAACCAAAAGCGCTTCACCGAATTCGCCGAAAAGGATTCGCTCCTTCTTAGCCCGGTGACGATTCCCGGAAACACGCGCGAATGTTGGACCGTTTTGGACAAGACCGCCAAGACTACGACCGAGTTGGTCGTGGGCGAGCCCGCCGCCCAAAAAATGCCTCAAAACAAAGTGGACGAATTGATGGACGCGGTCAACGAAAGCCTTAGCGACAGCGACGCGCTTTTGATTGCCGGAAGCCGTCCCGCGATTTGGCCGGACAACCTTTCATGCGACATTTGCAAGGCCGCTTGCGACGCGGGAAAAATCACGCTTGTCGATTTTTGGGGAGACGACTTAAAGAGAACCTTAAAGGCTTGCGAGCCGACGGTAGTGAAAATAAACGAAGAGGAATTTTTTTCAACCTTCGGAGGAAAGAGTGGCGTGGCGGGCTTAAAGTCCGCCCTCACGACAGCAAGCAAAAAACACAACACGATTTTCATCGTCACGCGCGGAGACAAGGCCACTTACGCCGCCCAAAAGGGAAAGGTCTTTGAGGCCGACACCGAAAAGGATTTGAAAATCGTGAACACGACCGCTTGCGGAGACGCTTTCGCCGCGGGCTTTTTGCACGAATATTTAAAGAGCGGCGACGTTCAAGCCGCGCTCAAAAAAGGAACTTGGTGCGCCGCCCGCAACGCGGAAAACGAGTGCCCCGGTTCCCTCCAATAAAATAAGGACAATAAAAATGGCAGTTGACGAACACTTGCAGACTGTACGCCATTCTTTGGCGCACGTTATGGCTGAGGCTATTCAGCATCTTTTTCCGGGAGCGGAATTTGCGATTGGCCCCGCGATTGAAAACGGCTTTTACTACGACATCGACTTTAAGGAAAAGAAAATAACGGAAGATGATTTTCCCGCGGTCGAAAAAGAGATGCGAAAAATCTTGGCCGGAAACTTTGACTTTGTTCGCAAGGAACTTAGCCGCGACGAAGCTTTAAAACTTTTTGAAGGCCACCAGTACAAGACGGAACTTATCAACCGACCTTCCGGCGGACGCGACGATTACGATTTACACCCAGGACGACTTTACCGACCTTTGCCGCGGCCCCCACGTTTCAAACACAAAGGAAATCAACGCTCAGGCCTTTAAGCTTACGAAGCTTGCCGGAGCCTATTGGCGCGGCGACAGCGATAGGCCCATGCTTACCCGCGTTTACGCCGTCGCTTTTGAAAAGCCCAACGACCTTAAGGACTACCTTAAGATGTTGGAGGAGGCCGAAAAGCGCGACCACCGCCGCCTTGGCGTTGAGATGGACTTGTTCCACCTTGACCCCGAAGACCCTGGCCAGATTTTCTGGCACCCCAACGGATGGACAATCTACACCGTCATGCAGGACTACATGCGAAAGATGGTCCGCCGCGACGGCTACCAAGAAGTCAACACTCCGGCCATCATGCCGCGAAGCCTTTGGGAGCGAAGCGGACACTGGGGCCACTACCAAAAAAACATGTTCATCACCGAATCCGAAAAGCGCCTCTTTGCCATTAAGCCGATGAACTGCCCCGGCGCGCTTGAGATTTTTAAAAGCCGCCAGCGCTCTTACAAAGACCTGCCGCTTCGCCTTGCCGAGTTTGGCCACGACGTCAGG
>CADCCO010000134.1 GCA_902799965.1 uncultured Spirochaetaceae bacterium | reverse complement strand
CATGACCTTTTGCGCGGCTTCGATTCCCATGATGTTGGCGGGCATGTGCAAGGGGCCCAAGTCCACCACCTCGCGGAAGCCGTCCAAAACTTCGGGCGTGATCAAAACGCTCTTTGTGAACTTTTCGCCTCCGTGCAAAACGCGGTGGCCCACCGCTCCGATTTCGTCCATTGACTTAATGACGCCGACTTCGGGGTCGGTGATTTCTTTTATGATAAGCTCAATCGCCTCTTTGTGAGTGGGGCACGGGCTTGTGATTTCAGTCTTCTTTCCCTTGGCCTTGTGCGTGATGCAGCTTCCGTCGATTCCGATGCGCTCAACCACGCCGTTAGCCATAACCTCTTTTTTGTCCCAGTCATAAACCTGATACTTAGCGGAAGAAGATCCGCAGTTCAACGTAAGAATTACCATAAGTTCCCTCGATATAATATAGTAAAAATGAGTGGAAATATTGTAGCGCTTTTAGGGCTATGTTGCAAGCGGAACGCGCTTTTGCTAGCGGAAATATCGACTGTCCGCTCTTGCGGACTACTGGCAATAGCGCTTTTAGGGCTATGTTGCAAGCGGAATGAAACGCCCAACGAACACGGATTATTGTGGAGGTATGCGGGCGTGTCCCCGCTTGCGCGGGGCCGGGCTATTCGCGGTTCCGCTATCGCTCCATTTTCAGCCCGACACGTCGGACTGAAAACGCTCCGCGCCGCTGCTATCCCTCACGCAAAAGGATTCACAAAGAATTATCTGACAAAAATGAATTCTTTCTGAATCTTTACAGAACCATTAGAATAGAATTCATATTCAAACCAGCTCTCGTCAACTTTATTATCAATCTGATACACCTTTCTTCCCTCAGAGTCATATTCATAGGAACTTGTTTTACAAGAATCTACATCCTTATAGAAATCATATATTATATGCCCCATAGAATCATATTCATGCAATTCTTCTTTTCCAGTATGAAGTTTTTCATGAAGCAAATTTCCTTTTTCATCATATTCGTTAAAATCAAAGAAAATCATCCAACCTTCAATTTTCTTTCCGTTGTATGAAATCTCTTTGTATACCTTGCTTCCTAACTCTTGAACAGTCAATAATTTGGGAAACAAAAAAACCACCACTAATATCACTGAAATTTTCATTTGCATCTCAATCATCCCCCCACTCATCATCAACTTCACCATCCATATCAGAATCTAAGTTCAACACATCACGCAACATCAAATATGCAGCTTGTTTCTTAGCGTCTTTCTTCGAATTGGCATAAGCCGTTTTCGCATCATCATAATTGGAAATACAACAGTCACAAGTCCAAAAAGGACGGCCGCCGGAATCATGTTTTTCAACAAAATTATATTCAGGCTCTTCGAAAAAGCCTTTTTGAAACAATTCATGTAATTGACTTACAGCTGTATCTTCATTCATAGAATCACCGACTACAGAACGCATATTCATAACTTCACAATAATCATAATACAAGTTCTCAGCCGCAGCCATTTTTGCAAGTTCTTCAGTTTTACCCTCTCCTTCGCTTTCATAAATTCGTTGATAAAAAGACGAAGTCCACAATGTAACCTTACTATAAAAAACGCCTCCGATTCTCTTATTCACATAGTAAGAAGGCTGTTTATAATTATTGTTCGAACACCATTCTGAAACAAGTTGAATGTAGTCATCTTCAAAATTTGCATAGCAAAGCATTTGCTCGCACACTTTGTCAATTGCAGAACGATTAAAACCGCTGTCAATGGCCACAGCGCCTACAATCGCTTCAAACAAATCCTCTTTTACTGAAGCGCTATCGCTCACATTATTCTTTACATCACTGTTTCCCATAATGAGATACTTATGAAACCCCAATAAATCCATACAATGAGAAAGCGCATGCTTGTCAACATTTCGAGCCTTTAATTCTGAAAGCTCTCCTTCATTTTTCTTACAAAAAAACTGCGCACTCACGGAACCGAATTCTTTAATAAGGTTTCGGACGACATAGGCATTCAACTCAGAATCTCCGATTAATTCCAAAACCTCATTATTCTGCCACTGCGGATTTTCTTGTGAATATGAGCGCCGTATAAAAGCCTGCTGCAATATATTCTTATTCTTGAATTGATAAGAAATCTTTTGTTCAATAACGCTAAAAACATTCTGATCCATAAACAATACCCCTAATAACTTAGATTGAGAAAAAAATAAATTTGTATGATATTAAGGAAACCAGAATATATAAATTAAAGAAAAACTATTTGCATTTTTTCAAATAAGAAAAAAAGCAAATTAACAATTCTTCAAGGCATATATTTTGATTGCCAAATATCTAAATAAATAATACTATCGCCAATTAATCTTGTCAAGTTTTTTTTTAATTAAAAACTGTCTTCAAAATAAATGGAGCCGTAAAAATCGCGGACGCGCTCGGCGTTACCGTTGAATACCTTGTGACAGGAAAATCCGAGCGCAACAAAAAAAAACGCCAAAAGCCCAAGCGACTTTGTTCAAAGCGTTTCCGCCCTGCCGCTAGAAAAGAAAGCTCTGGTAAAAAACTTCATCGCGCTCTTGGACAGCGTGGAAATTAAGAAAAAGAAAGGCTAGGATTATTGCCAGACAGTTTTCACATCATACAACGGAATTTTCGAATCCCGTGTAATTATCGTCAAATCGTTTTCCATTGCCTGCGCCACAAGCAATCTGTCAAATGGATCTTTGTGAATGTCAGGGAGCTTTTTATACCTTTCCGCGTCGTATTCAGTTGGAGCCAGATAGATGAAATCTTCATTTTCTAAAACATTTTTCAGATAAGGAATTTCTATGTCAAATTCGAGCGTTCCCTTGGCCTGCTTTATCGCGATTTCCCACAACGAGGCGTAACTAAAAAAACATCTCTTTGTTTCCATCAAATTGCGAACCAAAGGTGAAAGTTCGTCGCTCCCGGAAACATACCAAATTATCGCGTGAGTGTCCAACAAATACATCACATATACTCCGCGAATTCTTCAAGCGGCTCGTCAAAATTCGGAGCCATTTTGCAAGGAATGTCTTTCAAGCAGCCAAAGCCTTTTTTCTTGCCTCCAACCGATTTGTCGTAGTCATTTGAAGAAAATTTGAAAAAAATATAATCTACATAAGAAAAAATTTCTGCGAGCGCCGCCTGTGGCAGAGAATTCAATTTTTTTTCAAGAGCTGCAAAAGACATACAACCTCCATAAAAACAAAAACATTATACCACGAAAATCATTTTTTGTGTAGATTTTTGAATTTATCCCGCAGCGTCCATCACGAGCGGGTTATTGCGGGTGTATAATCCCTTATACACCCGCTATTGCGGGTGTATAATCCCTTATACACCCGCAAAAGCGACGAGTCAAGGCTTTAAGCGCAAGCGCGCCTTGACCGTCGCTATTCCGCCGCCCACACCCAGTCGGTCATGGAGCCGTTCAAATTGTCGTAGTAAAAGTTGGACAAATTCCAGCGGTTGCGGATTGCGCAAAAGCTTGCCGGGCGGACAAGGTAAATGATCGGGCACTCTTCCAAAATAAGGCGCTGGTATTCGTCCCAGATTTTTTGGGCGGCAGCTTTGTCGGCGGTGTAGCTGCCCTCGTTGTACAAAAAGTCGCAGCGCGCTTCCCAGGCGGTGGCGGGCTTTTGCTGGAAGGGGTGCCACAAGTGCAGGTTGCCGCTTGACGGCCACACGTTGCTTCCCTGCGAAGGAAAAAGATTCGCGCCCAATCCAATGATTATCGACTGCCAGTCAAAAGTGGCCGTCAAGGACTCCACCATTTTTTGGAAATCGGTTTGGCGAACGTTTACCTTAATGCCAAGCTTCTTGGCCTCGTCGCTTATGATTTGCGCGATGTCGTTTGAAGTGTTGGCCGTGGAAGCTATCGCAAGGTCAAATTCCACTGGCCGTTTTTTTTCGTCAAGCATCGTTCCGTCGGCGCCACGCTTAAAGCCGATTTTGTTTAAAAGCGCTTCAGCCTTGGCCAAGTCGAATTTGTATTCAAGCTGGATGTCGGGATTGTAAAAGGGATTTCCGTCGGGGAAAAAATCGTACTTGGGATAGGCCAAGCCGCGGTAAGTTTGCACGATGATTCGGTCGCGGTTAAGAATGCAGCTCATCGCTTGGCGGAACTCTTTTTTGCAAAACCAATCGTAAAAGGGCTCGGCGCGGTTCTTGGGATTTTGGTTGAATGACCAGAGCTGCGCGCCGACGCTTCCGTCAGCGTTAAAGACTGTCCAGCCCTTCCCTTGCCCGCGAATAACGTCGTCCAAATTTTCCGGCGGCGGCGAGTAAGTTTCCAATTTTCCCTGGGTGAACAAAAGGTACGAAGTGTTTTGGTCGCCGATGATTTGCCAAAACATTTTTTGCGGATACGGAATCGAAGTTCCGGCGGAATCTTTTCTCCAATAATCTTTGTTGCGCGCAAAGACCAAGCGCTGGCCCGGCGAATAACTTTCGATGAACCACATTCCCATAGACGGAATTGTTTGAACGTCCGAGTCAATGCCAAAAAGATTTTTCACGCCCTCAACGCCGCCGTCCTCTTTGGCCTTTTTGTAAATCCACGCGGGCTTAAAAGAATCGTTGGTGGCAAGAAGCGGGTCGGCCACGATGCGGGGGAATACAAAGTCAAAATTCTTTTCGTCGATTTTAACGGCCTTTATGCGGCGGCTTTTTCCGTCGGCCATCGTCACAAACTGGCCGGAATACGCCGAGCTTTGGAAGCGCTCGTCGCCCGAAATTTCGTCGTACCACCAAACGATGTCGTCGCTTGTGACAGGAATTCTTTTGTCGGAATTTATGAACGACCAGTAAAGGTCGCCCCGCAAATGAACGTGAACCGTAAGCGTGTCGCGCGCCTCGTCGCTTTCAACTTCAAAGTCGGCGCAGCGGCTTTTCCATTCGCGCTTGACGTAATCGTAGTCAAAAAGCCAATCGGTCGTCTGGCCCATGATGCCCGCGCTTTGGCCGTCGCGCTCGGCGACCAAAAAATGCCGACTTGCCCCGCGACAAAGTCTTGGTTTTTGTAAGGCTTGGATTGAGTCGCGGTAAAAAATTCGCGCGAGGATTTTTCCTTGGCCTCGGCGATTTCGTCCAGCGTCATCTCGGGAACTTTTTGGCAGGCGCAAAAGGCCGCGGCAAAAACGACCGCGCCCAAGGCGGCGGCGACAGTTTTGGTCAGGAACCGATTTTTGTTTTTTGCGCGACGATTTTCCGCTTGCGACATCGCTCGCCCCCGCTTACATTTTTTCCAAAAAAGGAACCAAGACCAAGTCCATCGCTTCTTTCATCACGTCAAGCGTTGACTGCGCCAAAAAGAGGCGCGCGCCGCAAAGTTCTTTGCTGTCGGCGGCGAGAATCGGGCAGTTTTGGTAGAACTTGCTGAAAAGCTTTGCCGTGTCGTACAAGAAAGCGGCGACAAGGCTTGGATCCAAATTGGCGGCGGCTTTTGAAACGATGTCCGGGAAAGAGCCAAGCTGCTTTACAAGCTCCCATTCGTCGCCGCTAGTCAAGAGCGCGCACGCCGCCTCGCTAGAGTCGGGAAGCGAGCCGCTTTCCTTTGCCTTTGCCAAGATCGAAGAAATGCGCGCGCCCATGTATTGCAAGTAAGGGCCGGTGTTTCCGTGTCGTCCAATTCCTTGTCGCGGCCCTTCTCCTTTATTTCTTTGAGAGCGTCGGCGTGAAGGCTGTCAAGCAAATCGTCCGCGTCGACTACCGTTCCCTCGCGGCTTTTCATTCTTCCGCTTGGAAGGTTGACCAAGCCGTAGCTTAGGTGGAACAATTTCTGCGCCCAGTCAAAGCCGAGCTTTTTCAAAATGTAGAACAAGACCTTAAAGTGAAAGTTCTGCTCGCTGGCCACGACGTAAACCATTTGATTGAAGGGCCAGTCCTTGTGGCGGCTGATCGCAGTTCCGATGTCCTGCGTGATGTAGACGCTGGTTCCGTCGGAGCGGAGCAAAACTTTTTCGTGATCCTCGCCGTCCTTTCCTTTTCCAACGGCTTCGGTAACGTCAACGCGGGTGGAACCGTCGGCGGCCTTGAAAAATATTCCCATGTCAAGCCCGCGCTGAATCTCGTCCTTTCCCTTAAGGTATGTGTCGCTTTCAAAATACAATTTGTCAAACGAAACGCCAGTGCGCTTGTAAGTTTCCTGAACGCCATTAAGAGTCCAATCGTTCATCTTTTGCCAAAGCGCGCGGACGTCCTTGTCTCCGGCCTCCCACTGAACGAGCATTTCTTCCGCCTTTTGCGCGGCTTCGGGGTGGGCGGTCTCGGGCTTGTCCTT
>CADCCO010000133.1 GCA_902799965.1 uncultured Spirochaetaceae bacterium | reverse complement strand
AAAAACATGTCTATTTCTACGGCGTGATTTGCCTTGTCGCAAACTTTCTCGCCGTCCTTTCCACCAGCCTGACAACGTTCCCAATGCCCAACACAACCCCGATGGAATTGTGGCGCGCCTTTATGGACCGCCACGCGCTTGCCATAGGCATTTTGAGCGCGATTTCGTACATCGCGCCCTGCGTCCTTTGTTTTTTGTACGCGGTTAGGGCGGTCAAATACAAGCAGGACGACAAGCGATACATAAAAATAATGGTCAACATTCCGATGGCCTTTGCCTTGCTTGGAATCGTCGGCTGGTTTTTGAGCTTTGCCTTTGAGCTGGTTTACTTGCTTTTTTTTAGCCTTGAGTTTGGGGTGGACATAACTTTCATCGTGGTCTCGTCTTTTATCGCTACAATATTTGTCTCGCTCTTGGCGTTCACTTTGATTTTTTTCACTCTTGAAACATTGAACAGGAACGTCGTGCTTCCCGCGATGTACCCAGACGGAAACATTTCGCAAACGGAGCGAATGTCAATTTCTTCGATAAAAAATCTTTTTTTGTTTTACTTTTTTTCCGCCTGTCTTTTTCCCGCCGCCTTTTTGGGCGCGCGGCTTTTTTTCACGCGCTATTATCACATCGATTTTCCAAAGTATTACGACATTTTCTTTGCGGGAATTTTGGTCGCGATTGGATTTATCCTTACGATTTTGATTTATGGATATTTCCAGAGGCCTCTCAAAAAATTGAAGAAAAGCGCGGATGAAATTACAAATGGCAATTACGACGCAAAAACTCTAGTCTGCTCCAACGACGAGATGGGCGTGTTGGGCGACTCGTTCAACGCGATGGCAAAGTCGCTCAAAGAAAAGGAATTCATGCGCGACACTTTTGGAAAGATAGTCACGCCGCAAATTCGCGACTACCTTTTGACAAAGAACGTCGCGCTCGGCGGAGAGACGCTTGACGTTACCGTGATGTTTTGCGACATTCGCGGCTTTACCACGCTGTCGGAAAATATGCCGCCCGAAAAAATCGTTTCTTTGTTGAACGAATATTTTACCGGCTTGGAAACTTGCGTCGCGCGGCATGGCGGCGTGATAAACAAATACATTGGCGACGCGATTATGGTTTTGTTTGGAGCGCCTATTCCTAGCGCAACGCACGCGCTCGACGCTTACCGGGCCGCGCTTGACATGCGGGCGGCGTTGGTTCAAATGAACAAGGGCTGGGCGGAGCGGGGCCTTCCTGAAATTCGTTTTGGGATTGGAATCCATTCCGGCCCCGTATTGGCCGGGAACATCGGCGCGGCCAACCGCATGGAATACACGGTCATCGGCGACACGGTCAACACTGCGAGCCGCATTGAAGGCCTTTGCAAGACTTGCCAAAAGGACTTGCTGATTTCGGAAAGCGCCGCCGATTTAATCCAAGCCCAAGAAGCGGCCGCGGCGTTGCCCGCCCTGCAATTTGTGGCCGACGCGGAAATCCGCGGCCGCAAGGAAAAAGTGAAGGTGTACACGGCATGAGACTGATTTTTATCCGCCACGGCGACCCCGACTACGAGCATGATTCCCTTACCAAACAGGGCTTTAAGGAAGCCGCGCTTTTGGCCAAGCGCGTGGCCAAATGGAATGTGACCGACTTTTACGTTTCGCCCTTGGGCCGCGCGCAGGCTACGGCGAAACTTTCCCTTGACCTAATCGGCCGCAAGGCAAAGACGCTTGACTGGCTTCGCGAGTTTTACGTTCCCGTAGTCGATCCGATTGACGGCCACAAGCGCATTCCCTGGGACTTGATGCCCTCGTATTATTATTCAGAGAAAAAATTTTTGGACAAAGACAAGTGGCTGGACACAAAGCTTATGAAGACCGGCCCGGTGGCCAAAAACTACAAGGAAGTTTGCGACGGCCTTGACGCGCTCTTGGCCAAGTACCATTTTGAGCGCGACGGCTTTTTGTACAAGACCGACGGCAAAATCAAGAACCCCAATTTTGACAAAAAAACTTTCATTCCAAAATACCACCTTCATTCCAACAAGGAAGAATACGACGAGCGGACAATCGTTTGCTTTTGCCACTTGGGAGTGATGTTCGCCGCGATAAGCCATTTGGTGGGCTGCTCTCCGCTGATTTTGTGGCAGGGCTTTTTTGTCGCGCCGACTTCCATCACGGTTTTGAACAGCGAGGAGCGCGAGCAAGGCAAGGCGGTCTTTAGGGTGGAACGCTTGGGCGACACGCGCCATTTGGGAAGAAGCCAGGCGATTTCGTCCAGCGGCTACTACGCGCCGGTGTTGCAGGAGCTTTAAGGAGAAATGATTGAGATACGCGTTGTAACGCCAGAAGATGCAAGCCGACTTTTGGAAATCTACTCTTATTATGTAAAGAATACCGCCATCAGTTTTGAATGCGAAGTTCCGTCGCTCGAAGAATTTCGCAAGCGGATAGCAAGCATCTTAAAAAAATACCCTTACATTTGCGCGATTGTTGACGGCGCAATCATCGGCTATGCATACGCGGGTGTCTTTCACGAAAGGAAAGCCTACAAGCATTCGGTGGAACTTTCTATTTATGTAGATTTGGAAAGGCGGCGCGGCGGCTGCGGCCGCGCGCTTTATGACGCCCTCGAAGAAAGGCTGAAAGCCCAGGGAATCAAAAATCTTTATGCCTGCATTGCCGTTCCGCCAAAAAAGGCGGATGAGTATCTTACTTTTGACAGCGTTAAGTTCCACAAAAAGATGGGCTTCAAAACCGTCGGCCACTTCCACGCCTGCGGAACAAAATTCGGCAGATGGTATGACATGGTCTATATGGAAAAAATTTTATAATTGTTTTGACTAGGCGTTCGTCTGAACAAACTCAGCCACAGAAAAAAACGCAAGCATGTCTTTTTCTTCCGCAAGCGGCAAATCAGTAAAAAGCGCCATAAATTTTTCCTTGCCAATTAAAGGGGCTGCCCAATTTTTGGACAGCCCCCGCAAATCACTTACAAAATTCTTTCTTGAGGAACTCCAAGTCCAATTCGGGGTAAAGGACGTGCGCGTTGAGCAAAGCGTTGACGCGTTCCTTGGCTTTGGCCTGAACCGAAGCGTCAAGGTCGATTTTTCCCTTGGCGGGCTTTCCTTCTTTTGTGAGGCCGGGCTTGGTTCCCTTCAACACAAAGTCGATGATCGAAGCTACTTCGGCCATGTCCTTTTCGTTCATGCCCAAAGTCGTAAGGCCTGGAGTTCCGATGCGGATGCCGCTTGTCCACCAGGCGCCGTTTTTGTCGTAGGGAAGGGCGTTGGCGTTGGCTGTGACTCCGCACTGGAAGAGGGCCGCTTCCGCCTGCTTTCCTGTAAGGCCGTAAGTGGTCACGTCAACCAACATAAGGTGGTCTTCCGTTCCGCCTGTCTGCAAGACCATTCCCAAATCCATGCA
>CADCCO010000132.1 GCA_902799965.1 uncultured Spirochaetaceae bacterium | reverse complement strand
TCGGATCCGATAGTTCTGCTTTCAAGAACATTGGCTAAATCCGATTCATCATACTTGTCCCATTTTATAGAGTAGTCAACATCGTCTTCCACTGTCCAAGTGAGCAAGATGTGGTCTGTCCAGCCTCCTTCGGCCTTAAGGTCTTTTAGCGGATCTTTTGCGTTTCTATCAACGCCAATGATGTTGTCGGCTTTGATTTTATCCAACTCGTTGCCTTTGATTTGGCTTGTTGAAGTGAATTTTGCGGGGAATACATACAAGGTGTATGTGTAAGAGCCCTTAACGCCGGCTTCGTCGCTAGCCAAATCGTATTTTTTTGTGGCGGCCGACACTTCTTCTGTGCTGTTGTAAATGATGTTCAGTTCTGTGTCGATAAGCCATTTTGTTTCCACTTTGCTGCCGCTGTCGTCACTGTAAGTCCGTTCGTACTCAATGGCAAATTTATAGTCGGCGGCCTTTCCCAAATCGTTCCATTCGGCGTAAAAGCCCAGAGAAATGCTGTCAACTTTTGGTTCCGGGCCGCTAGTATTGATGTCTCGCTTTATGTTCCGCACTTTAAACTCTGGATGGGCGGCGGCCCAGCCTTGCGCGACTACGGCGTTGTCCGCCTTGCTTGGCGCGGGCAAAACAACCTCTGAGGCAGTCATGCCTTTTGCGGTAGTGTAGTTTTCGTCCGCATGGGAGATTATGCGGTAGTCGTATTTGGCGCCGCGCGCGATGGAGGCCGTGTTGCTGGAGTCTACAGCGTCAAACCACTCTATCATATTGCCTTCTTGGTAAGCGTCATATCCAGTAGAACCGGAAGGCTTTGTTATTCCCGTAGCGGCTTCATCGATTCCGTTGTACCACCCATTGTAGTAAAGCGCAGGCAGGACTGTGCTCCATTCTGTTTCGCCTGAGCGCTTTCGCTGGATTTCAAAGCAAAGCGGGTAGTTTTCGGGGGTGTCTTTTCCGAGAATCTGCACTTGCACTTTTGGCGGAAGGATTATGATAAGGTTTATTCCCTTTACGGATTCGCCTTGGCTGACGGTAAATTCAGGAGAAACAGGCGAGTAAAGCGCCAGGGTTTTTTGCGTAACTTCGGGGCTTTTTTCAACGCTGTCTTGGTCGCTTGTTATGTAGGCAAACACTTGGAATTTGTATTCGCTGTTTCCGCTAAGGCCTTCAAATTCACATTCTTCAACAAGGCTGTTTGTCGCTTCGTCCCAGGCCTTTATGGTCTTTACTTTTTCAACTTCGCCCTTGGCGTGGACTTCGTAGACAAGTTTTTTGGCGTAACTGTCAATTCCCACGTTCCCCATATACCAGAAAACTTTGGCTGTGGTGTCGTTTATTTCTATGTCGCTGATGGCGGGGGTGGCAAGGCTTGTTCCCTTTACTATGGAGCTGAATTCGGAATATTCGCCCTGCGTGTTCACGGCGCGCACTTTATAATAGTAGGTTTTGCCCGGGGCAACGCTGTCGTCAAATTCGGTCTTTGAGGTTTCGCCCACTTTTACAAAGGTGTCGTTTATGCTCTGGGCGGAATATATTTCGTAGTATTTGGCGATTTCGACCCTGTTCCAAGAAATGCTGATTTTGCGCTTGTTTCCCTGGCTTACGGTGTAGTAGCGGTCGCCGTATGAAAGAGTTTCGCCGTTTTCGGAAACTTTTTCCGGAAATGTTGGCGCGTAAAGGCGCTTTGACGCGGTGGCCATCATCGTGGAGGGCGGCAGAGTGGTCATGTTTTCGCACGATGCAAAGGCGAACAAGGCTAAGGCCAGCGCGGCGGCTCCCAATGCGCTTTTTTGCGCGGAAAATCGGTTAAAAATTTTCATTTGTATAATTCCCTACATATTAGACACTTTTCCCACCCCAATTGTTTTAAAAACAATGTTATTAATTTTACAGCAGCGCGGGGGCTGTGTCAAGGGGAGCGTGACAAAAATGGGGAATGTGTCAGAATTGGTTTGCGGGGGGCTAGTCCTGGCAATGGATCCAGGTGAGTTCGTGCTTGTTGTAGTTTAGGTGCAGGACGCGGCTGTTGGGGATGTCGGCGAATTTTTGGGCGGCGGCCCAGTCGATGCCGCCTTGCATTTTTATCGTGCAAATCATGTTCTTGCAAAGGCCGCTTGAAAGCCATTTTTGAACCCATTCGTAGAGGCGGCTGGGGTAGCAGATTACGTCGCTAAAGAGCCAGTCGATTGGACCGACGTCTTGCGGGGCGATTGTGAACGCGTCGTGCGCTTGGAATGACACCAGCGGGTTGGCCATAAGGCGCTCGTCCAAGGGGGAGCGGTCCACGGCAAGAACTTGCGCGCCAAGGTTCGCTAGAACCCAAGTCCAGCCGCCGGGGCAGGCGCCAGCCTCAAAGCATTTTTGGCCGGGAGCGGGAAGTTCAACCCCAAAAAAAACGTTTGCCATTGTGAGCGCCTCCTGCAATTTTAGGTAGGCGCGGCTTGGCGGGTTAACATGGTCTTCCACAAAAGAAATCTTTCCAGCCGGCAGGGGGCTTGACGTTTGCGCGCTTGCGAAAATTTTGTTCTGCTCCAGCAAGGCGTAAGCGCCCATCGGGCTTTGCGGAATTTGGACGGGAAAAGTTCTGTCCTTTAAATTGATGTGCGGAAGCTTTTCTTGAATCAGGCTTTGGCGGCGAAAAAATTGGCAGGGGCAGGGCGCCCAGTTGCGCTGAATTTTTTTAAGCTCGCCCGCGGCTTGGCCGATTGATTCAAAGTTCAGCAAAAAGGGCTTTTGCAAAACGCATTGGGCAAACCAGGGCAGGATTTGTTCTTGCCGCTCTTGCGGAAGCTCTTCAAAATAAAAAAGCCTGCCGTACTGTTGGAAGGGGGAGTCAACGCCAAAGCGCTGGGAAAGTTCCGCTTGCAGAAAATCTTCCATGCCTTCAAAGGCCCAAAAAGCTTTTCCGCGCTTTTCTTCTATATAAATTGGCATTGTGAATCCACGATTTGGCTTTGGTCGTTTTTGCCGCTGTCGCTTTTGCTCTTGAGGGATTCGACAAACGCGTTGAGCCGATCGGAGTCGGGGGAGCGCAAGATTGTCATTCCGATTACAGTTTGTCCAGAATCTTCGTTGACCCATGCCGGGTGGCAGAGTAGCGTCAAGTCGTCGGCGGCTTTGTCCGCAATTTGAATCAAAAGAGTATAGTCGTCTTCTAGGTGTATCGTCACCGGAACCGAATAGAAGATTTTGCAGCCGTGCGCGCTTATGTCGATAAGGCTGCCCGGCAAGGCGGAAATTTCCTGGCAGACCGCCCGGCCCAAAACTTCAAATCTCGGATCTTGTCGCGTTTTTGAGCGCATAAAAATCATTGTAGCATAAAAGGCGCGGCGTTGCAAGGGCGCGGGGGTTGCGTGAAAATGTAAAGGAACGCGGCGGGCGCGAAATTTAGCGCGAAATTTTGTGGGCGCGGCGGGCTTTTTGCTTGACTAAAAGCGCG
>CADCCO010000131.1 GCA_902799965.1 uncultured Spirochaetaceae bacterium | reverse complement strand
TGAAGGGCGTTCCCAAAAAGAGCGTGAACAGGTAAAGGCGCGCGTCGCCGTAAATGTCATCAGGCGTTTTTAGGATTCGCAAAATCGCGTCGCAAAAAAAAGCGCAAAGGCTTGTCATTAAAAGCGCAGTGGCCGCCGCCAAAATGTTTGCGCAAAAAACAAAGCGCCTCATTCCGTCGTAGTCGCGCGCGCCAAAGCGTTGGGCGACAGGAACCGCGAAGCCCGTCATCGTTCCCATGCAAAAGCCAAAGGTCAAAAACTGCGCGCTGGATGAGGCTCCGACGGCGGCCAAGGCTTTGGCTCCCAAGTAGCGGCCTACAATCGCCGCGTCCGCTATGTTGTAGGCTTGCTGGAACAAAATTCCGCCCAGCAAAGGAAGCGCGAATTTTATTATGAGCGAAAGAGGATTTCCGACTGTAAGGTCTTTTGTTTGCGCCAAAAGCCACCCCCTTGACCAAACTCCGCAAAAAATTTACTATATAAAAACCAGCCCGGATGGCGAAATTGGTAGACGCGCTAGGTTCAGGTCCTAGTGGAAGCAATTCTATGAGAGTTCAAGTCTCTCTTCGGGTATAAAGGCGCTTACGACTCTTGCCTGCGAACCTTCTCGCATACAAGAAAGACCGCGCCGCTTGCCAAAAAGCCCACCGCCGCGCCGCCAATGGTGTCGGTGACAAAATGGTTTCCGCTTGCGACGCGCAAAATCATCACAAGGACAGAAAGCGAAAAGGCGGCTATAATCGCGGGAAGCCTTATCTTTGAGTCCTTTTTGCGGAACATGAACCAGCAAAAGAAAAAGCCAAAGACGATGAAGGCGCGGCCGCAATGACCGCTGGGCCAAGAGCGGCAAAAGTCTCCGCTTCGGATTCCATGCTTTTTAGGATTGGGAAAATACATGTAAGGCCTTATTCTTCCCACGAAAGTCTTTAACAGCTTGTAAACGCCGGAACCGTAAAGCCAGCAATTGACAAACACAAAAGCGTCAAAAAGCAAGTCCAAGACCGCGCTCTTTTTGTCTTTTGCCGGGAAGAACGAAACGGCCCCGACGAAACAAAGCTCCGCGCCCATAACAAGAACCACGACAAGGGTTCCCAGCTTGGAAAGCTTTTTGTCGTAAGGCCGCGCGAATTTTGCGTCAAGGGAATTGACTTCGCTTATGTCGTAAGGCTCGCCGTTCCATTCAAAACTGGAAAGGCTGTTCTTTTTGGATTCTTTGGCAATTTTTGCCGCGCCAAAAACCGCAAGCCCCAAAAGAAGAATCGCGGCGAATTGCAAGATTTTTTTGTTCGTCATAAGCCGTTCCTACGCGCGCTCTACAAAGCCGCGCTTTTCAAGTTCAATCAAAATGTTTTCTACAATTTGCTCCGGAACGTTGACCGCCGTGTCGACGACAAGGTTTGCCGTTCCCGCGTAGTCGTTGTTGTCTATGCCGTAAAGAGCCTTGTAGCGCTTTGTGTCCTCGCCGTCGCGCATTTTGGTGAATGCCGTAATCTCGGCCAAGTCGCCGCCCTCGCGGTTTAAGATTCTCTTGGCGCGAAGTTCGTCGCTTGCAAGAAGATAAATTTTTACGTCGGCCTCTTTGAGCATCCAAATGGCGAGGCGGCTTCCTAAAACGCACGACTCTTTTTTGGCAAGCTCAACCTGGCGGCTGTCAACGGTCTTGTCGTAGGAATCGTCGGTCTTGGCCGCTTCGATGACCTGGGCAAGCGTCATTCCCTTTTCTTCGGCCAGCTGCCTAAAAGTAAAGTTTATCAGTTTTATTCCGAGCGTCTTTGCCAAGAGGCCGCTTACGGTTGTGTTTCCGCAGCCGCTCTTTCCGCTAATCGCGATTCTAAGCTCACGCCCGTCCTTGATTTTCCATGCGTCCATATATACCTCCTACACAAAAGATTCCCGCGCCAAGCGCGGGAATGACACGCTGTGTCATGTTCGGGCTTGACCCGGACATCTTTTCTCCGACAATTTTATTCAACGTTCTTGCTCTGCTCGCGAATGTTTTCGAGAGCGTCCTTTGCGTCGATGACCTTCTGCCCCACTTCCACAAATTGGTTTTTGCTTCCGATTGTGTTTATCTCGCGGTTGGCCTCTTGGCAAATGAAGTCCAAGCGCTTTCCTGGAGCGGGATTTTCTTCCATCTCTTTTCGCATCGCCTTTAGGTGGCTTTGCAAGCGGACGATTTCTTCGTTGATTGTGTACTTTACCATAAGAGAAGCGACCTCGGCCATCACGCGGTTTTGGTCAACCTTGTCGCCGAGCAGTTCCTCAAAGCGCGCCAGAATTTGCTCGCGAAATTTTCCTTCCATTTGCGGCTGCCATTGCACAAAGAAGGCGGCGCATTGGTCAAGCGTGTCAAGCTTTTTGAGCAAGTCAGCCTTTAGGTTCTGTCCTTCGCGCGCGCGGTCGTCCAAAAAAGCGCCCATCGCCGCGTCAAAAGTCGGCTGGATTTTCTTCCAGTATTCGTCCGCGTCAACGTCGCGCGAAAGGCTTAGAACGCCCTCTTGTCCTGTTACAAGCGAAAGCGGAATCGCGCCGCCGCCGGAAAAATTTTCCGCCCCCAAAGAGTCAGCCACGCTTTTTATCGCGTCGTAGTAAGCCTTGGCCGCCCCCAAATCGGCGGTGACTTTTGAATTGGACGCGCTTTCGCGAACCCTTATCGCAAGGTCAACCTTTCCGCGCGCGATTTTTTCGGCGACAGTCTTTCGGATTTTTTGCTCAATTGGATTTAAAAAGGACGGAAGCGAAACGCTCAAGTCCAGAAAGCGGTTGTTGACGCTTTTAATCTCGACGCTGATTTGCGCCGTTCCGACCAAATCTTCCTTGTAAGCGTAGCCAGTCATGCTGTTCATAAAATGCTCCTAATCTTTTCCGCCACCTTCCAGTTGTCGCCCGCCCCCATCGTTACGAACAAGTAGCCGTTGGGAAATTCCGCGCCCGCCTTCTTGGAAAGCTCTTCCGCGCCAAAAGCGGCGGCATCGTCAAACTCTTCCTTGTAGTGAACGTCCTTGTGGAACTTGGCCGCCTCGTCGGCCAGCGTTTTTCCCGTAATCGAAAAGTCCGCGGGATTTTCGCGGGCGCTGGAATAAATCTTGTTCAAGATTACCGTGTCGGCGGAATCAAAGGACTGCGCGAACTCTTTTAGCAAAGCCTGCGTGCGCGAGTATGTGTGGCTCATAAAGTCAACGATGATTTTCTTTCCGCTGTAAAAGTCCCTAAAGCCCGCGAGCGTAGTCTTTACCGCCGTCGGGTGGTGGCCGTAGTCGTCAACAAAAACTATGTCGTCGCCAAAAGAATTTTTTGCGCGGCCCGTGACTTCGCTCCGCCTTTTTCCGCCCTCGAATTTTTCAAGGCCGGCTTTTATTTTTTCTATATAATCACACGGACTCTTTCCCGCTTCCTTTAGCAAGCAGGAACACAAGGCTGCCGCGCCGCACGCGTCCAAAAC
>CADCCO010000130.1 GCA_902799965.1 uncultured Spirochaetaceae bacterium | reverse complement strand
GCTTATTGAGTCAAAGTCGCCCAAAACAATGCTTGGCGAAAAATCGTAAAGGCCTTTAAAATATTTTTGCCAGGCTCGGAGCGTTTCAAGTCCTGAGTCTGCGGCGATTACAGCGTCGGGCTTTTGCCCGTCCGCCAAAATGCTTTTAAAGTAGGGCGCGGCCTTTTCCGGAGCGGGGGAGCTTCCGCCTGTAAAGACGATTATTTGCATAGGAATTTAGGCCATTTTTTTAATGCGTGTCGGAGTGAGCGTGTATCCGATGGCGCGAAGAATTTTACAAACAGTAGTAAAGGCAGGATTGCCGTCTGGAGAAAGCGCTTTGTAAAGTCCGTCCCTTCGCTTTTTGGACTTGAGCGTTTCGCTTCCGTCATTTTTAAATCCAATCGAACAAAAAATAAGAAAGCTCGTCGCCGAAAAAATCGCGCGCGGAAAAGTGGATCTTGCGATAAGGGTTCGAGAAAGCGCTTCGGCTTCAAAAGTAACCGCCGACTTGGGCGCGGCCAAGGCTTACTACGACGCGATAAAAAGCGTGGCCGACTCTTTGGGGGCGGACAATTTTTCAGGCGGCGGCGCGATTCCACTTTCGCTTGTAACAGGCCAAGAGGGCGTTCTAAGCCTTTCGCGCGATGTTGACGCGGAAGAATACTGGAAAAAAATACAGCCGACCTTTGACGCGGCGATGGAAGCCTTTTTGGCCGACCGCGCGCGCGAGGGAAACAACTTAAAGGCCGACTTATTGAAGAAGCTTGACGCGCTTGACCAATGCGCCGCCTTCTTTGCCCAATGGCAGCCGCAAATGGAAGGAAAGTTCCGCGAGCAAATTTTATCGCGCTTTGAGGAGCTTCTTTGCGACAAGGTTGACCGCGACAAGGTTGACCAAAACCGCGTGATGGCCGAAGTGGCCGCGCTTATGGTAAAGTACACGATCAACGAAGAGATTGTCCGCTTGCAAAGCCACTTAAAGGCCATGCGAAAGGAGATGGAAGAAAATCCCGCTCCCGGAAAGCGCCTGGACTTTATTTGCCAAGAGGCCAACCGCGAAATCAACACAATCGGAAGCAAAAACCAATTTGTCGAGGTTGGCCAAAAGGTGATTGACGCCAAGGACGCGCTTGAAAACATCCGCGAGCAATCGAAAAATGTCGAGTGAGGAGGAATATATGGACGCATGGAAAATTAAGGACGGAAGGGAACTTAGAATCGCGGTCAGCGGAAAGTCTGGCTGCGGAAACACTACTGTAAGCGGCCTCTTGGCAAAGACGCTTGGAATAAAACTGATAAACTTTACCTTTAGGCAGCTGGCTGAGGAAAAGGGCATGACCCTTGCCCAAGTAATCGAAGCGGCCAAGACCGACGATTCCTACGACAAGACCGTTGACACCCGCCAGGTGGAGCTTGCAAAAAAAGAGTCCTGCGTGTTGGGAAGCCGCCTCGCCATCTGGATGCTTAAAGAGGCCGACGTTAAAATTTATCTTTTGGCAAGCGACGAGCTTAGAGCCAAGAGAATCCTTAAGCGCGAGGGCGGAGACCTTTCCGAAATCACTGCCTTCACCAAAATGCGAGACGGCGAGGACACAAAGCGCTACAAGGCGCTTTACGGCATCGACAACAACGACTACGAGGGAACGGCGGACCTAATCGTTGACACGGCGGTCAACGTTCCTGAGAAAATCGTGGAAAACATTTTGACGGAACTTGAAAAGCGCGGCTTTGTAGAGCGCGCATAGGGGAGCGGGAGCCGCTTTTTTTATGATGATGCAAACGGAAATAAAAATAAGTCAGAATGATAGTTCTGGCGGATGTCTTTGCGGGATGACAGCCGCGAGAAAAATATATAAAAATAATAACCCCGTTCCAAGGCTTTTTAAAGTCTCGGAACGGGTATAAAAGAACTGTCTATTAAAATTTAACATTCTGCCTGCGGCAGTTTACTTTGGCTGTCTGAAAATTTTTGTTTCTGTGTACTCGCCGTCGTTGAAGCTTTTTTTATCCAAATCCGCGCCGCTGCTCAACCAAGTCATCGTTCCGTATTCCGGCCTTCCGCCAATTTCAACTTTCAAAGTGGGCATGTTGTCTTTTGTAAAGTCGCCCGGAATGTACCAAAGCCAGCAAGTGTTGAATTCAACAGTGCTTTTGCAAGCGTCGCATCCCTCGGTAAAGCCTCTGTGTTCGCTGTATTTGTATTCAGGCAAATTTCTAAGCTGCAGTTTATACGACACATAATTGACTTTTTTTCCGCTACGAATGTCAAAGCCTCTGTTGTTCAAAATGTTCACGTCGTTTATGGTGTAAGTTTGAGTGTCTGAATACTCAAAATGGCCTCCAATCTTTAATCCCCCCGACACGCCTTGTTTGCTCGAAGCTCCGACCTCCAAAGTTCCGTCTAGACCCCATTTAAAGCCGCTGGTGTAAGTCACGCTGTTGCTTTGGGTTGTAGGAGTTGGCTCGCAGTACGCGGGAAAAAACACCTCATATTCTGTATCCCCTATTTTTGCCGTGGGCTTGAAGGTTGCGATGAAGTTGTCCAAGTAGTAGCCTGTAAGTCGCACGTAACAGCCGCCGTGCCGGTTCCACCAGCGTCCTTTGTAGGCGTCTTTATTGCTTATGCTGACATTGGCTTTGACCGCGTAATACAAGCCGTTGGCGGTGCTTCCCGTCACCAAAAAAGGCTGGTATGAAAACTGGATGGACCAACTTCCTTGTCCGTCGATGCAATCTGCTTTGCTGCCGGCCAGTTTTCTTAATTCATGATGCATGTTATAACTTATTCCAATATTGTCGTGGTAAACGTTGCAGATTTTTGACAAGTCGTGAGTTTGCGAATTTCCGTTCTGCTCTGACTTTGAGATTGACGCGGCGACGTTTTGCGCCGACGTTTTTTTCTCATTGTTCAAAACCCAGCGGGCCGCCTGGCGGAAGAATGCGGTCAGTCTGTCAGCGTCAGTCATGTCTTGAACTTCGCTTTCAACGATTTCCAGCGTGTTGTCATCCGTTTCTTGGTCGGCCCTCGTTCCCGCTTCGTATTTGTGTTGGGAAAGATATTCGCTGCCGATTCCGCTGTAGTCCGGAGTGATGTCTTTGTAAACGTTGTTGTAGAACGCCTGCCATCTTTCTTTTTCGACATAGCGGACAAGCAGTTCTGAGTCAATGGCCCTGTTCAAGCCAAAAAAGTGATACGGAAATTTTCCGAGGGATTCTTCAAAAGCGCTCAATTCATTTTGTTCGCTAAGCGCGGAGGTCTTTGTCGTGATTATGTCCTTCCACGCTGACCAGTCGCCATGCTCCAACTCATATAGAATAATGTTGGCGTCATTGGCTGTGGAGCCTTCGGGAATTCTTCCGCTGGTGGAGTCGCAAATGATTACTTTGTAAGACTTGTCCACGCTGGCCGAACTTGCCGCGAACGTGGAGTTTGGAAAGCGCCTTTTTATGGCGGTCTTTTCCGCTTCGTTGAAGTCTGTTCCCACCACAAGCGTTCTCAGTTGAACGACGTCTCCGTCCTCGACGGACTTGGCCGCGGCCTGGTTTGCCAAGGCCAACAAAAGCGCGGAGTTGTCGCCGCTGTTTGAGCATGAAGTGAACGCCAACGACAATCCTACCGCCGCTCCAAGGAGCGCGCAAAGCCACGCGCTTCGACAATGTTGTTTTTGACTAAATTTTTTCATATGATTCTCCTTTGAATCTCGTATTTCTTTATTATATAGATATTGCAAAGATATTACAACTCCGACTGCAACAAATCGGCGGCCAACAGCGCCTAAAACGCCCCTTGACCAAAAGGCCTAAAAAAACTAATATATCTAAACTTGCCCGGATGGCGAAATTGGTAGACGCGCTAGGTTCAGGTCCTAGTGGAAGCAATTCTATGAGAGTTCAAGTCTCTCTCCGGGTAACGCGCAGGGGCAGCCTTGCGCTTTTTTTTTAGCGTTGCAATTGGAGCGGGCTTTGGCGCAGACAAAAGATTTGACAGTTGGAAATCCTCTTTTCCTCATAATAAAATTCGCGCTTCCTTTGCTGGGCGGAATTTTGTTCCAGCAAGCCTACAACATCGCGGACGCGGCCATCGTCGGCCGCTGCTTGGGAGCCGCCTCCTTGGCCGCCGTGGGGGCTTCTAGCAGCGCGCAGTTTTTGACCTTTGGCTTTTGCATGGGAACTATGACGGGGTTCGCCGTGCCGGTGGCCCAACGCTTTGGCGCGCGCGACTACGACGGAATGAGGCGCTTTGTTTTTTGCGCCTACATTTTGGCCGCGGCCACTGCGCTTGTAATGACAAGCCTTTGCGCTCTTTTTTGCGACGCGATTTTGCGAATCCTAAAAACGCCTGATGACATTTACGGCGACGCGCGCCTTTACCTGTTCACGCTCTTTTTGGGAACGCCCTTCA
>CADCCO010000129.1 GCA_902799965.1 uncultured Spirochaetaceae bacterium | reverse complement strand
AAAAGTTCGCAAATTATCTGTGAGCCAGTCTTTTTCATGGGGAAATATTATATTGAAAATTTCAATTAAAATCAATGGAGAGCGATGGGAGCAAAAAAACGCGGCCTCCCCCCGCACAGGGGAAGCCGTATGTTGCAAACAACAAGCGCGGTTTAATTTTCCACGCACAGGGCGGGAACTACGCCTTGTGCGTAGCTGACATCTCCATTATAATAATAGTATCCTGAAGCAACTGGATCTTTGTATTTCGTGTTTTTCGCATACCCGTTTCCACTAACAAAATTTACGTATTTCTTGTATGTATCAAGATTAATAATGTCATTGGTGGACCGCAGCCACCAGGCACTAACAGAGCCGACAGCCTTTGCATAATCCGTCATATCCCTGATTCGCATGGAAATTGTCGTTCCGTTTGAATCTCCAACATATTTGTCCGCGGCGGCAAAGCCGTAATCTGTTTTTGACACCTCGGATTGACTCAACAAGAAAACCTTATAATTGCCTTCCGACGTAAGTCCAGATTCAACTATTTTCGCTTGCCCAGCGCTTGTAAATGCAGTCTGCAAAAAACCTTTATCCACGAACTCTTCATTGTCAATCAGAGTTTCTGTTTTATATGAGATCCCGTTGAGATACGCGTTGACTGTGCTATACCAAAAATCATTACTGTAAACTTTTTTTCCATTTATAGTCCTAGATCCATTACCGTTGTAAAACTGGCTTTTTGTAAGAATATTTTCAGCCAATAAGAGTTTCTTGCCGTTATAGTTTGTGGTAAGGACGCGCCATTTGATTGGCTCAACCTTAAACCATTTTTCGTCAGAAGCGTTCCTTCCAACTAGAGTTCCATCACTATAAACATAGTCAGATCTTGCTGCGTTTTCCTCAGCTTTCACATACCATTTGCCGTCGCTTCCTTTGCAGTAAGTGAAAGCGCCTTGCGTTACAGACTTGTCCGCGTAAACTGTCACGTCACTCGACTTTATTGTCTGAGGCCAATCGCCAAATTCCACGATGGCATATTTTGTTCCGTTTATTGTTTGGGTTGTAATTTTCTTGTAAGCCGTGCCTGAGAAAGTCAGGGCCATAAATGTCGCGCTGACGCTCACATTGCCAGCCGGCACCGTGAATGTCCTTGAAGCATCGCCACCATCAACTGAGACAGACGTTCCGCCGGAAGTCACAGTCAGTTCGCCCAATTCATATCCAGGGTTTGCCGTAATAGTCAGCGTAATGACATCGCCGTAATTCGCGGTCGTCTTGTCCGCCGACACGCTGCCGTTTGTCGCGGACGCAACCGTTATCGGATAATTTATCTTTGTAAATGACGCGCTGACGCTGACATTTTTTGCCGGCATTGTAAAACTGTTGTCTGTAACAGTCACAGGCGCGCCGCCTTCGGCAATTACGTTCCAAGCGGAATGCTGCCATCCTGCATCCGCGGTCGGGACAAGAACAATCGTTTCCCCGACATTGGCGTTGGTCGGCGTCGCCGCCACGCTGCCGCCCGTTATGCTTTCAGCAACATTAACGCTGTAAGCCAACACCGTAAACGCAGCGCTAATCGCAACATTGCCTGCCGGCATCGTGAATGTTCTTGAATTTCCGCTGCCCCCAACATTCACAGGCTCGCCCCCTTGAGGAGTGTAGGTCAGCGTACTCAACGCGTAGCCGTCCACAGGCTCAATAGTCAGCGTAATGGTGTCGCCGTAATTCGCGGTTTCCTTGTCCGCCGACACGCTGCCGTTTGCCGCGGATTCAACCGTTATTGAATAGTCAATCTTAACGAATATCGCGTTGATTGTAACGGCGCCATCAGGCATGGTAAAAGAATTGTCGGTTACAGTTATTGGATTGCCGGCAGCGTCCTGCACTTCCCACGAGTCCAAACGCCAGCCTGTATCCGGCGTTGCCTCAAGCGTCACCGTTTCGCCCTGCGTGGCGCTAGCGGGGCTTGCGGTCACGGTTCCACCAGCAACTGAATCTGGAGTCCCAATCGAATATGTTCCCGGCGCAATTGTTTTGAACGAGGCTTGAACCCTTACATTTTGCTTGGGCATCTCAAATGTCCTTTTATTTGTCCCTATAACAGAAAGTTGCGGAGCGTAACCGTTGGCGGCAATGACGCTGATTGAATCCAACTCATACCCCTCGTCCGCTATCATGACAAGCGTGACGGTCTCGCCGTCCACCGCCTTGCTTGCGGGATTCGCGCTCGCCGTGCTGGCGGTCACCGTTCCGTTGGCGATTCCCTCGTCTATAATCAAATTATAAGCAACATGCGTCGCGTTTTGCCCTTCGCCATTTTGAACGGGAGACGGCGATTGAGTTCCGCCTGACGCTCCGGCCGGGATAATAAACAGCTGTTCGTCGTCCCCGCCGCTGCACGCCGCCATTCCAAAAACGAGCGCCGCGCTCACGGCCAGCGCCGCCAAACTTTTTGCAAAACTTTTCATAATGTTACTCCAAATATAAAAAGGCCTTGCGCGCGGAACGCAAGCGTCCCGCGCGCAAGGCCTTGATTCAAGATTTTAAAGACTACTCTTCTATTGAGTGATTGAGTGATTGAGTGATTGAGTGATTGAGTGATTGAGTGATTGAGTGATTGTGCGGCGGGCGCGGTTTTGTGTCAATAGGTTTTGGCAACTTTTTGAGAAAATTTTTCGGGGTTCCGCCATGCGCGCCACTTTCATAATGCCGCCATTATAGCGCGCAGGCAGGGCTTGGGTCAAGGCTGGAACTTACCACGGAAGATTGCGCAAGAACGCGCGTTTGCCGGCGGCGCTTTATTCAAACGTCCGCCGAGCGCTCTTTGCGGGCCTTCAATTTTCCAAGCAAAAGGAAGAGAAAGCCAAAAACGGCAAGGCCTATTCCTATTCCCAAAAACAAGAGGCAAAGGCCTTTTAGGCTGCGGCCGTTGTCAAGATTGGTAAAGCCGTAAGGGTAATATTGGCCCCAAAGGTTTTGCGGAATGGCGCCGCCAAAAAATGCTCTCGCGGACAAGGCGCGGCGCATAATTATAAAGCACCACGAGATTGGAATGACCATTCCCAAAAGCGGAAAATTTTTTTTATGCTTTCCCGGAAATAGAATTTCGTCCGCAATCGTAAAAATCGGAAGGATAAAATGCTTGAACGTCGAGCCAAAAGTCCAATAGTTGGCCGTCCAAATTTTGTCAGGAAGAACAAAGGCGGCGATGAGGAATGTCGCTGTCATCATTATGGCGGCGCAAAAATTCAGCAAAGAGTGAAGGACTGTCTGGTCCGAAGCCTTTGCATTTTGAACGCCTTTCGCTTTTTGTAAAATCTCAAAGGCAAGGCTCGCCGTCGCGGCGGCAAAAGAAATCCAAGCAGACCAAGACGTAAAAAAAAGCGCCACGGGCCGGCCATCGCCGCCAAGCGCGCGCGACTTTTTTCCGCGCCGCCATTTTTGTTTTGAGCGTTTTCCATAAGACTATAGTATCGACTTTTCGCGACATTCGCAACCTCCTTAAAGCCTGGCGCGTCGCTTGCGGAAGGCCCGCCTTTTGCGCTACAATTCCCGCGAGGAAGAAAAATGCTAGCCGTATTCGTAAATTGCGCCGCCATCGTGGCAGGCTCTGTAATCGGACTTTTGTTCGCAAAGAAAATTCCGCAAAAAATCAACGACGCGATTCAAATCGCTTGCGGCTTGGTGTCGTTTGTCATCGGCGTTCAAATGGCCTTTAAGTACCAGAACGTAGTTTACCTTGCGCTGGCCTTGATTTTGGGCGGCGTTGTGGGAACCGCTCTGGACATCGATGGAAAGATTTTAAAAGTGGGCCGCTTTTTGGAGCGCGTCTTTTTGAAAAAAGGAACGGACGACGGCGCAAGCGCGAACGACGCCGCCTCCACCGATTCGCGCGACTCCAGCAATCCCAGCTCGCCGACCGATTCGCGCGCCGCCGAATTTTCCGCCGGAAAGCCGCAAAAGAATTTCGCATACGCTTTCCTAAACGCGTCGGTATTGTTTTGCGTCGGCGCGATGGCGATTGTCGGAAGCTTTAAGGCCGGAATCGAAGGCGACTATTCAATCATA
>CADCCO010000128.1 GCA_902799965.1 uncultured Spirochaetaceae bacterium | reverse complement strand
TTCAAAGGAGGATAACATGAACTTTAAGGAATTGAACGGACTTTCAAAAAAGAACCAGGTGGTTCTTATGGGCGGAACTATGGACAAGGAAATCCCGGTCACGGAGCTTGCCCAGGCTTTCTCTTTCAACTTTGAATTGTACAACCGCAGCGCCACGGCCCTCAGCGTAAAAGAAGCCAAGACCTATTTTGAAGAGAACGTTTCAGGCCTCAAGCCCGAAGGAATTATCCTCCACCTTGGCGACAACGACGTCTCGGCCTTCCAGAACAGCGCGGAAGCTTTTGACAAAAACTACCTTGCCTTGCTCGCCTCGATTAAGGCCGCCAACAAAAAGTGCCGCGTCGCGCTTGTCAACGTAGCCAATCCCAAGAACGACAAAGTTGTCGCCGCGCTCAACAGCCACATCAAGGCTCTTGCCGCCAGCGAAAAGTGCGTTTACGTCAACCTTGAGAACGCCAAGCTTTGGAACCCCAAGGCCAACCTTGCCGCCTCGTCCTTTGCCCGCAACATGGGCGTAAGCGTCCGAAAGCCCTTGAACGACGTTGCCGAAATCCTTTACAGCTACGCCTACTTTGAAATCAAGTCCGCCCCCAAGGCGCAGGAGATTGCGGGTTAAGGTCGCTGCAAAACTAGAACTGAATGCTGACCAAAAAGGGCCGTCCTGCAAAACGCGGGGCGGCTTTTTTTTGCCGCTCGTGTTTTTGCTTCAAAGACCATAATCGTTGTTTCGATCGGTTTCACCGCGTCTTCCAGACGCTGCGGGATAGAAGTTTTCTGCATATTTTTTGCGGAATTATATGCAGATACTTGCTTTTATCTGCATATAAAAGTATAATTTATATGCAGATAAGGAGTATATATGCATAAATTTGATTATTCGTTTTTGAACAACGGAATGCTGCCTTCTGAATTGGTGAACGTGACAGCTTCCATTTCTTCTTTAAAAACGGCTTCTCAATTCAGAAAAGACGACTTTAAAAAAGTTTTCACGGAACTTGAAAAAATTGCGAAAATACAATCGGTAAAATCTTCAAACGAAATTGAAGGAATTGTGACGACCGACGAACGAATCGTTCAAATTGTTCAGCAAAACAGCGCGCCGTTAAATCACAACGAGAGGGAAATTGCCGGCTACAGGGACGCGTTGAATTTAATTCACACGGAACATCAGAACATTCCCTTTAATGAAGCAACTGTTTTGTCACTTCATAAAACCTTGCTTTCCGCGACGGATTACAATTATGGCGGAACTTATAAAAATGAAGACAATGTGATTCTTGAAATTGACGGTCAAGGGGCAAAAAGAATTCGTTTTGCCCCTGTTCCCGCGGTTGAAACTAAGGAGGCGATGGAACAGTTGTTTCTTGCTTTTATGGAAGCGGCTTCCGATTCAAATGTAAACGCGCTTCTTTTGATTCCTTGCGTCATTCTTGATTTTTTGTGCGTCCATCCATTCAGAGACGGAAACGGCAGAATGTCGCGTCTTCTTTCCCTTCTTCTTTTATACAAGAACGGATTTGATGTAGGAAAATACATTTCGTTTGAGGAGCAAATAAATAAAAACAAAGGATGGTACTATCGAGCGTTAAAAGAATCGTCTGAAAATTGGCATGAAAGCGTGAACAATTATTTTCCTTTCATGCAAAATTTTCTTGGCGTTTTGTATGAATGTTATCAAGAACTTGACAAGCGCTTTGCAATCGTCAACTCAAATAAAGTTACAAAAAGCGCCCGCGTTGAGGCTACTGTTTTGAATTCATTGCTACCTATTTCAAAAGCGGAAATATGCCAGCTTTTGCCGGATGTCAGTCCAACTACAGTTGAAGCGGTTTTGGGAAGAATGGTGAAAGGCGGAGTCATCACAACAGTAGGCAGCGGCCGCGGAACGAAGTATGTGAGGAAGTGATGTTCGCCTCAAATACTGGAACTAGTGACTAAAACAAAAATCTTTTGTATAATTTTTGGAAAAGACGCGAGGCCCTACGGCAGGCCGCAATAAGGAGCAAAAAGTGAAATACGGTTATTTTGACGATGAAAAAAGAGAGTATGTGATTACAAATCCCGCGACTCCTCGCCCTTGGGTAAACTATTTGGGCTCGCCGCTTTACGGGGCGCTTATATCGAACAACGCGGGCGGTTACAGTTTTGCAAAGTCGGGCGCTAACGGAAGAATTTTGCGCTATGTGTTCAACAATTTTGACCAGCCCGGAAGGTACATTTACATCAGGGACAACGATTCAAAAGATTACTGGTCCGCGTCTTGGCAGCCTGTCGGAAAGGATCTCAAGGATTACAAGAGCGAATGCCGCCACGGAACGGCCTACACAAAAATCATGGCGGACTATTCCGGAATCCATTCGCAAGCGCTTTACTACGTTCCGCTTGAATGCGAGCACGAAGTTTGGAATTTAAAGCTTACGAACAATTCAGGAAAAAAAAGAAGCCTCACTGTGACAGGCTTTGCCGAGTTCACCAACAACAGCAATTACGAAATGGACCAGGTGAACCTCCAGTATTCGCTTTACATCGGACGCACAAAGTTTGTCGACAACAGAATCGTCCACACCGTTCACGGAAACCTTGAGGGCCTTACGCGCGAGGTTGACCACAAGACCGCGACCGAAAGAGCCTTTGCCCTTGTCGGCTCAAAAGTCTCCTCTTGGTGCGGCGACAAAGAGGAATTCCTTGGCCTTTACCACAGCTACAAGGATCCGGTCGGCGTTTCTAGCGGCGACTTGGGGAACATCGCAAGCTACAACGAAAACTCTTGCGGCGCCTTGTCAACTGTTATCGAGCTTGCTGACGGAGAGACAAAAGAAATCGCCTTTATCCTTACGATGCAGCAGAACGACGCGGTCAAAAAAATTCTTTCTGGCTACGCCGATTTGTCTAAGACTTGCGCAAAAGAATACGACGCGCTCGTCAAGCAATGGCACGGCCGCTTTGAGCATTTCCAGGTCAAGACTCCCAACGAGCACTTTAACACGATGATCAACACGTGGAACGCTTACAACTGTTTCATGACTTTCACTTGGTCGCGCGCTGCCTCTTACATTTACTGCGGCTTGAGGAACGGATACGGATACCGCGACACAGTTCAGGACATTCAGGGCGTCATTCACCTTGAGCCGGAGATGGCCGCAGAAAAAATCCGCTTCATGCTTTCGGCGCAGGTTGACAACGGCGGAGGACTTCCGCTCGTTAAGTTCACGCACAAGGCTGGCCACGAGGACACGCCCGACGATGAGTCTTACGTCCGCGAGACAGGACATCCCGCTTACAGGGCCGACGACGCGCTCTGGCTTTTCCCGACTGTCTACAAGTACATCGCGGAATCTGGAAACGCCGCCTTCCTTGACGAGGTCATTCCATTTGCAAATAAAGATGAAGGAACAGTTTACGAGCACTTGAAGCGGGCCGTCGATTTTTCCATGAAGCATCTTGGACCGCACGGTATTCCCGCCGGCCTCTACGCCGATTGGAACGACTGCCTGCGCCTTGGCGCCAACGGCGAATCTTCTTTTGTCGCGCTCCAGTATTACTACGCGATGACGATTTTGCGCGAGTTCGCCCAAAACAAAAAGGACGCAGAGTATGTC
>CADCCO010000127.1 GCA_902799965.1 uncultured Spirochaetaceae bacterium | reverse complement strand
TTTTGGGGTCGGCCATTTGCCGCAGCGTTTTTTGTATTGAGTCCATAATTTTATTATACAACAAAATTCGGAACGCGCGAAGAATATTTTACCGAATGGGATTTTCTTTTTTTATATATTTTCGCTCAACTCTTTTTGAAATGCCGCAAACAATTTCGTAGCCAATCGTTCCGATTGCCGCCGCCATGTCGTCCGCCGTTATGCATTCGCCGCCGTCTTGCCCGATGAGCGTGACTTTTGTTCCCATTTCAATGCCGTCGATATGCGTAACGTCAACCATAAATTGGTCCATGCAAACCCGTCCAAGGACAGGCGCTTTTTTTCCGTTGACAAGCGTGTAGAATTTATTTGAAAGAAGGCGGTTGTAGCCGTCCGCGTAGCCCGCGCACACAGTGGCAACCTTCATGTCCCGCTCGGCCTTAAAGGTCCTTCCGTAACTTATCGTTTCTCCTGCGTGAACGCTCTTGACCATAGAGATAACGCTATGCCAGCTTAAAGCGGGAACAATTCCAGCGGGCAAGCGGTTAAAATAACTGGGCTTTAATCCGTAAAGAATTATGCCCAAGCGCGCGAACGCGGACTTGGACGATTTGTTCCACAAGCCGCCGGCGGAATTTAGGCAGTGAACGTAAGGCAGTTTTAAATCCTCAATGCGCTTGGCCACTTCTTCAAACTTTGAAATTTGCTTGTTAGTAAAATCAACTGATTCTTCGTCGTCGGAATCCGCCACGCACAAATGGGTGAAAATTCCTTGAACGCAAAGCTTTCCGCAATAATCGCGAATCACTTTTTCGCAATAATCAGGATTGTCGGCGTCAAGGCCAATGCGGTTCATGCCGGTGTCAAGAGCGAAAACTGCCTTTATCCTTTTGTCCGCCGCGCTCAATTTTTGCGCGTGGCTTTCGTCAACAACCGCTTGCGTGATGTCGTACTCCGCCAACTCTTCCGCGCGCAAAATCGGAGTGTAACCCAAGACAAAAATTTGCCCCTTGATTCCGGCAAGCCTAAGTTTTATCGCTTCGTCAATCGTGGCCACCGCAAAATCTTTGGCGCCTTCTTCTTGCAAGACGGAGGCGACGTCAACATCGCCGTGCCCGTAAGCGTCGGCTTTTACAACCGCCATGACTTTTGTTTTTGCCGGAAGACAATTTTTGTAAATCCGATAATTGTTTATAATCGCGCTAAGGTTTATTTCTGTCCAGCATCTTTTGTCAGTCACCAGCAATTGTCGCCTCCGGTTTTAGCGCTTTACAACGCTTCTATTTCTATCATTTCGCGGGCAAACTTGGCGCGCATTATTCTTGCAAGATGCAAGGCTTGCGGCGTGTCGCCGTGAATGCAAATTGTGTCCGCTGTTATTGGAATTTCTTTTCCCGTTATTGATTTTACCTTTCCAAATTTTATCATTTGAACGGCGCGGTCAGAAGCCTCTTCTTCGTTTGAAATCACGGCGCCGATTTGCGTACGAGGCACAAGCGAGCCGTCGTCTTCATAAGCGCGGTCGGCGAAAACTTCGCTGGCGCATTTTACGCCAACAATTTTTGCGGCCTTTAAAAGTTCGCTTCCGCTTAGTCCGACTAGAACAAGGCTGTCGTCAACATGCGCCACGGCTTCGGCGATGGCAAAGGCAAGGCGTTCGTCTTTGGCCGCCATATTGTACATGGCGCCGTGCGGCTTTACGTGGTTCATCTTGATTCCACAGGCTTTGCAAAAAGCGTTTAGCGCGCCGATTTGATAGACAACCATCGCCTTCAATTCTTTTGGCGAAACATTCATATTCCTGCGGCCAAAGCCCGCCAAGTCAGGAAAGCCCGGATGCGCGCCGACTTTCACTCTGTTTTCTTTTGCGAGTGCGACAGTTTTTTCCATCACTAACGGGTCGGAAGCGTGGAAGCCGCACGCGATGTTGGCGGAACTGATGAATTTAATCACTTCCTCGTCCATTCCGATTTTGTAATTTCCAAAACTTTCTCCCAAGTCGCAATTCAAATCAGTTTTCATATAGCCGTTCCTAGCGAATCAATAATTTCTTTTTCTGTGTCCATGTTGAATCCGTCCACGCTGAGGTTTTGCTTTTTCAAAACGCCGTCAACGCTTCCCATTTCAACAGTCTTTTTAATAAACGCTTTCGCTTCTTCAAAATTCATAAAGACTTTCACGCCGCTCAACTTTTCAAGGTAGGCGATGATTGCGTACGCGCCCCAGTTTGAAACCGTCGCGATCACAAGCTCGTCCACCGTGATGACGCAAGGCTTTAGCGAAAGTTTTTCCTCAATGATTGAGGCGACGTTTCCCATGCCGATTTCGTTTCCGCCGTCGCCAACGCCGATTGTCGGGACGATTCCAAAAGCGATGCGAAAAAACAAGTCGACGCTTGCGGTCTTGTCGCTTATGCTCACTCCGCGCATATTTGCGTATTCGCGGGCGGCGTTCTCTCCGCATCGCTCAACGCTTATCAAACCCACCGGCGTGAATTTTCCAAGCAGCTCCATGCACCAGCCTACATCGGCGTTCATCGGCATGTACAAAACTTCGATTCCCTCCGACTCAAAAAAGCCCTTGCAAAAATCGTCGGTAAGAATCATCGGCTTAAAGCCTAGTTTTTGCAAAGCCTTGGCAAGAAACAAAGTTCCCACCGGCCCGTCAGTTTCCGCAAAGCCCGCCACATAAAATCCTGTGGCCAGGAACACAGTTCCCTTTTCCCAGTTGAGAATTGTCTGGGCGGCCTTCTTTGCGTAACTGTCGGTTTTGTAGCCGCGCAGAATGTCCATTCCTCTGCCCGAATGCCGCAAAACTATGTCTTCTATCGATTCCATAATTAAATTATGTCGGCCTTGTATCCCGTTTCTTTTTCAAAATCCTCGACGGCCGCCTTCTGCAATTTTTTCAAAAGCTCGGGCGCCTTTCCTCCGACTTTCTTTCCGTCGATTTCATATGCAGCCAATCCCAACGTTCCGGCCGAAGTGATGAAAATTTCGTCCGCGGCGAAAAGTTCGTCCAAAGTAAAAACCCTTTCTTCGTAAGGAACGCCAAGCTTTTGGCAAAGCGAAATAAAGTGGCGGCGTGTGACGCCCGGAAGAATCAATTCGTCCAAGGGCGGCGTGATGAAAACTCCGTCCTTGATTATGTTGACGTTTGTGTGCGCGCATTCTGTGACGCGCGATCCGCGATGGAAAATCACTTCCTTGGCGCCGGCCTCAAACGCTTTTTGGCTTCCCATAACGCTGGGCAGCAAGTTCAATGTTTTTATGTTGCAGTGAAAAAAGCGCGTGTCTTCTTCCGTTATCAGCTTGCAGGGATTTCGCAAGTCGGTCAACTTTGATTCGGTGATGTTAATCAAAAGGTTCGGCTCGACATTTGGAAAAAGGTGGTTTCGCGCGGCCGTTCCTCTCGTTACTTCCCAGTAAACAAAGCAAACGCCGTTGGAGTCCATCGCGTCTATGCACTTTTGCAATTCAGCGACAAGCTCTTCTTTTTTCAGCTTGAACGGAATCTTAACGGCCTTGAGGCTGTTGTAAAAACGTTCGATGTGCCAATCCGTCTCAAAAATTTTTCGGTTGGCGCAGTAGGTGGCGTCGTAAACGCCGTCTCCAAAAAACATGGCCCTGTCCAAGAAGGGAATTGTCATCTCTTCCTGCAAACCCATCTTTCCGTTGTAATACGCAACA
>CADCCO010000126.1 GCA_902799965.1 uncultured Spirochaetaceae bacterium | reverse complement strand
GCCAATCTCATAATCTTTGCATTCGTAGGATTGTCACCGTTTAAATTGCGCGTGTCTGAAACAACAAATGTTCTTCCGTCATAATTTAGATACCAAAACCAGCCTTCAGCGTCCGCGCAAAATTCCCTAAACTTTCCTTGGGCAATATCTTCAATCCAAAGAACAAAATCCTTTGTAGCGTCAAAAGCTTCAGAAAAACAATACTCAAGCTTCACATCGCCGCGTCCCAAAACAAATTCTATCCAGCCGGCGTAACAGCGAGTAAATTCAAAAGTGAACCAATCTACAACATCATTCATTTGCCTGCCTCTTTGAAATTACGCTTGTAATAAGCGACAGATTTTCTTCTATAACCACTCAGTGCGCTCGGCAATTATAATCACAAGCGCGATTACAACTCCGCGAAAAAGCCCACGCAAAGTGAGTTAAATAAATGCTCTGATTTTTGTTGACATATTTACCCCCAAATCGTTATTTTCCTACAATCTTTCCAAAAGCTCATGTTTCTTTTGAACCAACACAGTCTTTCCGTTAACCTCAACCCCAACATTTTTATCCGTGCTGTTTTCAAGATTGATGTTCCAGTCGTCGTCGTCGCTATCGCTCGTGATTTTTACCAATAGGTCGTTGTTTTCGTCAAGCATTGTTACGACATTGTCCTCCTCATTGTCCAATGTTACGGTCGCGGTGTATTTTTGTTCCTGCTCTTGCGCAAGCTCTTGCATCCATCTCTCTTCCTCAGCTTTTTTATTTTCTTTGTGAATCCATCGCATCAATAGAATAAAAACAATGATAGCAACTATGGCCTCGCCACCTGTCAAAGGATAATAAAACATAGGCTAACCTCCTACCACGGCTCATCTAAAAAGTACAAACTGGAATCGTTTTCTCTCGTCCATTTTACGCCCGCCTTGAAGAGATAATACGTTAAAATTCCCGCAATTACATTAATGAGGGACGGAAAAATAAAACTTAAAAAAAACAACAAAACAACAATTGTGCCCACAACAAAAACTTTGCCCATAAAACCCCTCCTTTTACCCTATCATTCTACCACACCCCCTGCGTCACATAGCGCTACAGGGTCAAAAAAAAATTATCGGTCGCTTTTGGTATTGTTGCAGAGGCGCAGTGTCACTCCCCTCAGCGTCCGCAGGACGCGGCGACCCCGCTCGAACATACGATTATTGTTTAGACTATGATAACACGATTGCCCGCGCTCGAAAGAGCGCAAGTAAATAATTTCCATATGCAAAACGGCGGCATAGCCGACGTAGCGGATTACTCCTCTTCCCAGGAAACGTCGACCATGCGCTTTTCCAAGTCGGGGATGCGCAAAAAGATGTAGCAGTTGGCGCGGTGGATGGTGACGCCGCGATTGCGCGAAACGTAGCCCGCGATTGGGTCGGGGTATTTGGGGTTGCAGCACTTGGCGAAAGTGACCACATAGTTTTTGGAATTTTCCACGCGGACTTTGCCGGAATGGTGGGCGGCCGCGTCGTAAGGCTTGGTTCCCTTTTTGTGGGCCTGCCGAATTTTGTTTTGCTCGGCTTGTTGCGCGTTGGACTCCGCCTGCTTGGCGGCCGCGGTCTTGTCAACAAAGCCCTCGTCGTTGGCGCTGAGCCACGCGCGGATTTTTTGGCGCGCCTTTGAAGTCTTGGTCCACTTTAGCCAGCCTTCCACCGGGTGCGACTTGGGGTTTGTGAGAATTTCTATTATTTGCGTGTTCTGGAGCGGCGCGCTAAGCGGAATGATTTTTCCGTCCGCCTTGGCGCCGACAATTTTTTCGCCGATGCCGGAGTGAATCTGGTAGGCAAAATCAATCGCGCTCGCGCCCACCGGCAGCTGGATGACGTCTCCCTTTGGAGTGAAGACGACAATCTTGTCGGCCAAAAGCTCGCTCTTAAATTCGTTAAAATAGCCTTCGTCGTCGGCGCGGTTTTCCTTGAGTTCCCGCAACTGGTTAAAAATCGAAAGGCCCTTTAGGTCAACCATGTCATGGTTGGTGCCCTTCTTGTAAAGCCAGTGGCTGGCCACGCCGTGCTGCGCAACGTTGTCCATCTCGCGCGTGCGGATTTGGATTTCAAGCGGCTTTCCTTCGCAGAGAACAGTTGTGTGCAAGGACTGGTAGCCGTTTGCCTTTGGCATGGCGACGTAATCCTTAAAGCGGCCTTCAAGCGGCTTCCACAAAGAGTGGGCCAAGCCAACCAGCGTGTAGCATTCGGGAACGGTGTCGCACAAAATGCGCAGCGCGAAAAGGTCGAACAATTCGCTGGCCTCTTTGTTGCGCTTTCGCATCTTTTGATAGATTGAATAAAAGTGCTTGGCGCGGCTTTTTACCGAAACCTTTATGCCTGCCTTGGCCGCCCCTTCCTCGATTTTTTTAACGGCGCTTTCCAAATAATTTTTGCGCTCGTCTTTTTTGGCAGAAACAATCGCCTTGATTTGCTGGAAAACGTCCGGGTTGGAATACTTTAGGCTAAGGTCTTCCAACTCGTTTTTTTCGCCCTTCATTCCAAGGCGGTCGGCAAGGGGCGCCCAAATGTCTATGACTTCGGCGGCGACAGCGCGCTGGGTTTTGTTGTCGTAGCCCTTTAAGTTGCGGATTCTGTCCAAGCGGTCGGCAAGCTTTACCATAATAACGCGCACGTCGTCAACCATCGCGAAAAGCATTTTGCGGATTGAGTCGGCCTGCTGCAAGGTCTTGCTTGAAATTTGCAAGTTGGTGATGCGCGCCGTTCCCTGAATTATCGTGGCAACCGCCGCGCCCCAGCGTTCCTTTATTTCCTCAACGTCAACGCCAGGCACGTCCAAAATGTTGTGAAAAAAACCGCCCACAATCGAGTCCGCGTCCAGCTTGTTCCTGGCCAAAATCGCGGCGACGCGCATCGGGTGCAAATAGTAAGGTCTTCCGCAAGACCGCTTCATGTCCTCTGTCTTTTGAAGAAGATAGTCCCACGCCAAAGAAATTTTTTCGCGGTCCTTTTCCAAATCAGGAAATAGCCTAAAAAATTCGCTCAAGAGAAAGCTGGGGTCTGTTATTTCGTTGTTGGAAATAAATTCTTCTTCGGTCATTGGAAAGTATTCTAATGATAATTGAACTTTCTAGCAATACCAAAAAAAGCGCTCCCAGTCGCGGTTGCGGCCGATACCGCTAGCTAGACGTCTCGTTTCCGTTGGAAACGAGGCCTCTCAAGGTATTGCAGTCGCGCTAACGCGCTCCGCACGGCTCGCTACTCTCGATGCGCAAACTGATTGCCCGCTCGCGTGAGCGAGCAATTAAATAATTTCCTTACGCAAAACGGAGGGCTTGCCCGACGTAGAGTTGCCGCCAGCCGCCCCGCTTCTTCGCGCGCTTTTATCGTTCACAAAAAACATTATAGCTAAAATCTATCTTTCCAACACTAAATCCACAAATTCTCCGGCGCAAGCCTTGGCCAAGTCCTGCGGGGAAAGCGCAAGCTGGGTTCCGCGAACGCCCGCGCTTATGTGGATTTTCTCGCAAGCCAAGGCGGAATTGTCGATGAAAGTTTTGAACTGCTTTTTCATTCCCAAAGGGGAACAGCCGCCGCGAACGTAGCCGGTAAGGGCCAAAAGTTCCTCTGGCTTTACGGGAGCGATTTCTTTGGCACCGCTTGCAGCGCGGGCTTTTTTTAGGTTTATTTCATGCAAGGCGTTTTGAAGGAAGACGAAAATTTCTTTTGAGTCGCTTCTCATCACGATTGTCTTAAAGACTGTGGCCGGGTCAACGCCGATTTTTTGCGCGGTCATACCCGCGGCGCCTTTTGCCAGCGCGTGCTCGCCGTCGTCGTCATAGGCCAGCGCCTCGTAGGCGATTCCTAGTTTTTCTAAAATGCGCATCGCGTTTGTCTTTGCCGCTCCGCCTTTTTTTGCCATGATTTTCCTCCCGCCCGCTTCTTAGGCTTGCGAACGATTATAAATTGCGCCCGCGTCTTGGGCTTGCTACAACTCTGTCCTGCCCCGGAACGAGCGCGCGAACGTCAATTTGTCGGCGTACTCCAAGTCGCCGCCGACCGGAAGGCCTGAGGCAAGGCGGGTGATTTTTGCCTTTGTCTGCGCGGCCAAAAGGCGCTGCAAGTAAAGCGCGGTCACGTCTCCGTCAACGGTCGGGTTTGTCGCGATTATTATTTCGGACACCGCGCCTTCAACCGCGCGCTTGATCAAGGCGGCGACGTTCAACTGGTCGGGGCCAATTCCGTCAACCGGGCTAATCACTCCGCCAAGCACGTGAAAAAGGCCGTTGAACTCGTGGAAGGATTCGATTGTCATAACGTCTTGCGGCTGCTCCACCACGCAAATAACGCTCCTGTCGCGCAAGTTGTCTTGGCAAATAGGACAGGGGTCGAGCTCGGTCCAGTTTCCGCAAACGGAGCAAGGATGAATTTTTTGCTGGAGCGTGGCCATTTGCGAGGCGAAGCGTTCCACATAAGCGGAGTCAGCCTTTAGCAAAAAGTTTGTTATGCGGCCCGCGGATTTTTTTCCGATGCCGGGCAGGCGCGAAAAACTTTCCGTAAGTTCGTCAATCGCGTTCATACAAGGCCTTGCAAGCCGCCGAGCATGGGGCCGAATTTATTTTTTATTTCTTCTTGAATTTTTACGGTCGCGTCGTGGTGCGCGGCGACTATCAAGTCTTCGAGCATTTTTATGTCGCGGGGGTCTACGCACACCGGGTCAAGGCGCAAGTTGGTCATTTCGAATTTTCCGTTCAAGGTCACGTTGACGATGTTTCCGCCGGAAGAGCCTGTCGCGCTGATTTGCGCCAACTGGTTCTGCGCGTCGCCAAGACTTTTTTTCATCGCGTCAATGTCTTTCAACAATTCAAATGGGTTCATAAAAGTTCTCCCTTAAATTTTGCCGCCAACGATTTCGCCCTTAAAAAGATTGGCCACCAGCTCCACTTCTTTTGGAATCGCGGAAGGCTCCGGCGTTTGTTCTGGCGCGGCGTTTTGGGCGACGCTTTCCAACGAGGCAAAGTGGAATTCTTTAGGCGCGCCGCTTATGCCGTTTTCCGCGCCGTCGCTAAAACCCGGCGGATTTCCTCCCGGCGGGTTTTCGTCGAAACTTTCTTGCTCTTGCTGAACAGGCGGAACGGAAAAAGAAAAGCGCGGCGCCTGCGTTGGCTGAGCGCTTGCGGGATTCGCCTGCGCGGTCTGGGCTTGGGCCGGAGCCGCCGCCAAAAGCGAGCGCGCCTGGTCAACGGCGGCCTTCACTTCCGACGGAGAGACGTATTCCTTGAGCCAGCACAAGCGGCTAAAGGCCAAGTCAATTTCGTAGCGCGGCGAAAGCGAGTATCGGATGTCGCGATACAATTGCAGGAAAATCGAAAGCGCGCGCTCGATTTGCGTTCCGTTCCATGAATCCAAAACCGTTTTGCTAAAGCGGTCTGGCGCCTGCCCCAGCAAAGACTCTTTTGCAATTCCGTTCTTTATTAACAGAAGAGAGCGCAAATAGTCGGCGCTGTTCGTTATCAGCTGCTCGATGGAAATTCCGGCCTGGAAAAAATCGTTCAGCTTTTCTTGGGCGCCGGCGGGATTTGCGGAAGCGCATTCCTCAAACAAAAGGTTCAAGCGCTCCGTTCCCACAAGGCCAAGCTTGTCGCGGATTTTTTCGTATGTGATGTGGCCGTCGCTAAAGGCCGCCACTTGGTCGAACAAAGTGTAGGAGTCGCGCATTGAGCCGGTGGACTCGCGCGCGATCCAATAAAGCGCCTCGTCGTCGGCCTTGATGTTTATCTCGGCGGCTGCAAGCGCAAGCTGCTCTTTGACTTTTTCTATCGGGACAAGGCGGAAGTTGAACTGCTGGCAGCGGCTCTTGATTGTGGCAGGCACTTTTTGCAATTCCGTCGTCGCAAAAATGAACACGACGTATTCCGGCGGCTCTTCGATTGTCTTTAAGAGCGCGTTGAAGGCGTTGTTCGTCAGCATATGGACTTCGTCGATGATGTAAATTTTGTAGCGGCTGGAATTTGGCGGGAACTGAACTTCGTCGATGATTTGGCGAACGTCGTTGACGCTGGTGTTGGAAGCGCCGTCGATTTCGATTACGTCAAGGCTGGCGCCCTTGGTGATTTCTTTGCAGGCGGAACATTCTCCGCAAGGAGTCGGCGTGGGGCCTTTTTCGCAGTTGAGAGCCTTGGCGAAAATGCGGGCGGTGGAAGTTTTTCCGCATCCGCGCGGGCCGGTAAAAAGATATGCGTGGGCAATTTTTCCAGATTGAATCGAATTTTTCAATGTGGCCGCAACAAATTCTTGGCCAATCAAGTCCTCGAATCTCTGCGGCCTTCGGCGCGTCGCCGTTACTTCGTAAGCCATAAATTTATACTAGCGCAAACAAGAGAAAAATTCAACCGATAAAACGGAGAGTGTTAGAAAGCCCAAGACGCGCCCGCCCGAAAAAAAAATTGCCAAATCGAAAAAAAGATATTGACAAATAGACACGATTTTTGATATACTTATTTTCACATTCGCGGGAACAAACCGCAAATGCTCCCTTAGCTCAGCTGGTAGAGCAACGGACTGTTAATCCGTGTGTCGCTGGTTCAAGCCCAGCAGGGGGCGGTTGAAAACCTCTTGTCTAGCGCAAGAGGTTTTTGTTTTTTAAATCAATTGCATTATATCTATGGGCTTGAAAGGGATTCGCGGTTGATAATTTTTTAGCAACCGCGATAAAATGCGAAAAGCATTTTATTGGGAAAGCGCGCAAGGACGCGCGCGGCAGCGGTCGGAAGCGGCCCGTCGGGAGCCGAAGGAGTCGGCGACCAGAGGACAAGCCCAGCCGTAGCCCGCGCTAATTGTTCGCCAGTTCCGTAAAGATGTAATAGACGTTGCCCGCCGTATCCGTTCCCTTGTAAACTTCCTTTTCTTTTGCCGCGTCTTTTAATTGAACATCATCGCCGGACAAGGGCGTTATGGCCGTGATTTTTCCCGCCTTGACATTTTGCATCCATTCCTTGGGCCCAGCCGCCTGGCCTGACGAATCAGTGCTGGTTCCCCTGCCAAACTGGGGAACAGGCGTAGTAGGCTGAGGCTCAGCAGGCTCAAAATCCACGCTGGCCACAGGAATCATGTAGCGCTCTATGCCGTCAAGATTAGAGTCACCGGGCAATTTGAATTTTTGGTCAAAGCAATCCAGTCCGCTTATGGAAGTTCGCGTTGTCTCAAATTGCAATTCAAGGTTGCATGTCATTCCCTCAAGCGCGGAGTCAGTCATCTTATAAGAGCCGCTTTGTTCCGCGCCGCTGGAAACGTCAATGACATAAACTTTGTTTCCTTGCTTATAAGTATCAATGGCAGCCTTGAGCTTCTTTCCATACTTGGATTCATCGCCAAAAATTTTTATTTGCCATTCGTTTATCGTTGACTTGTCAGCGCTGTCTTGGCTTTCGTCATAGGAAGCCGGAGCGGCCGTGTCTTTTAGAAGCCATGAGACAGGAGAGCAAGTCCTGGAGTCGTATGTGTTTTTGTTCTCCTTGAATTTGGCCACGCTTTCAGAAAGGCGCCCTTCCTTTTGCAAGAGCGCGATGGCTACAGCGCCCAATGAATAGCTTTCGCCGTCGATTGTCGTCGCCAAAGCTTCGTCTGCAAGCCGTTCAAAGGGCTGCCAATTGGGATAGACTGAATGAATGACGGCTTTTCCAAAAAAGTTGGCGGTTCCTTCATTGATGTCATTAAGGCTTATGCGCTTGAACTCATCGCCAAATTCAGAATTGTATTTTTCATGCCAATATTTTGCGCGGCCATAATAATCGGCGCGCTTGGCAGCGTCGCTATAATTGTCAAAGGCCCTTATGAGCATAAGATTCGCAAGAACGCGGTATGTTCGCGGCCCAAAGTCAATTGGATAAACTTGATCGCGATCCTTGCTTTCAGGATTCCCCCAATCTTTGCCTTGAATGTAAAAATGGAAGGACTCGTGGTAAAA
>CADCCO010000125.1 GCA_902799965.1 uncultured Spirochaetaceae bacterium | reverse complement strand
TTGTCCGCCGTTCCCGTTCGTTTGTTATGCCGTGAGAATAGCCATAATTACCTAGTTTGTCAATAGGTTTTATATACTATATTTGTATCGTGAGTTATAGCCGGGGGCTATAAGTGAAAAAATCGTTGGAAAAACAAAAAACGAAGGAGGCGGGAACTGGGAGGCTGAACTGACTAGAACGCGGAGCGCAAACTGAAACTGGAAGCAAGACAAAAAATGGGGGCGGACATCTTGACAATGTAAAGATTGCGCGCTAATCTAGACAATGTAAAGATTAACCAAGGGCAAACAAGTTTATAAGCCGCAAAGCAAGCGGCCGTCCGCCTTCTCCCTACGCGTTTTAATTGCATCTAATCCGTTTGTCCTTGGTTAATCGTTAAGTAAACGAGGAGGCGCGGAGTGGACACTTACCACCGCAAGAACTTAAAGAAAGACTTGATCGAAGCGGGAATCGCGCTCGTTGCAAAGGAAGGGCTTGACGGCTTTTCGCTTCGAAAAGTCGCGGCCCTTTGCAAAGTCTCGCACGCGGCGCCATATTCCCATTTTGGGAACAAGGACGTTCTGCTTGAAGAAATGCAAAACTACGTAAGCGAAAGTTTTTCCGCCGAATTGGAAAAAACCATTACTTTGCCTTTCTTTTTGGAAAGTCCAACATCGCGCTGGACTTGACCGAGGGCGCCGACCCGCAAAAAAATTACCGGCCCTACGAAATTTTCAAGGCGGCGGCTGTGGAATTTTTGGAGCGGAAAAATTGCCCAAAGGAAAAGCGCAACGACATTACGATTTCGCTCTGGGCATTCATTCACGGAATCACGTCGCTTGCCACAATGCGCGGCGCGAAACGCGGCTTTAAGTGGGAAGAAAAACTTCCCGATTTTATGAACACTTTTAATTTATAACAATAGGAACGGATGCAAGACCATAATCGAAAGACGCCGCGACAAAAAGGCTTCACTAACCTTAAAGCGGGCGACACAAAAAATATATAGGAGCAAAACATGAACGTATTTTATTTTAGCGGAAGCGGGAACACAAAGCGCTGCGCGGAACTCTTTGCCGGCGCGACAGGCGGAAAGGCCGTCTCAATCGAAAGCGCGGAGGCGTTGGAAATCCTAAAAGGCGCCGACAACAACCAAGAGGCTTCACAGACCTTAACGTCCGCGGCCGAAGTTGCGAAAACCGATGAAATCGGTTTAGCCTACCCCACCCACTACAGCGACGTTCCGCTAATCGTAAAAAACTTTATCGCAAAAAACGGCGCGCTCTTTGCCGGAAAAAAAGTTTTTGTCATCGTGACGATGGGACTTTTTAGCGGCGACGGAGCGGGAGTGGGCGCGCGGCTCTTAAAAAAGCAGGGCGCAAAAATTCTTGGAGGCCTTCACCTAAGAATGCCCGACTCAATCGGCGACGTTCCGATGCTAAAAAAACCGATGGCAAAAAACCTAGCGGCCATAAGGCAAACAGAACAAAAAATCGCGCGCGCGGTTGAGTCCACAAAAAACGGCCGCTATCCAAAAGACGGCCTTTCTTTTTGGCATTTCCTTGCAGGCCTTTTTGGCCAGCGCTTGTGGTTCATTCCGACTGTAAAAGCCTTGCGGTCAAAGCTAAAAATCGACGCGGAAAAGTGTTCCGGCTGCGGAGTCTGCGCGTCGGGCTGCCCCACAAAGTCAATCGCGATTCAAAACGGAAAGGCCGTCTTTGCGCCCGGTTCATGTACGCTTTGCTACCGCTGCGTAAACCACTGCCCCGCGCGCGCGATCACCCTTATCGGAAAACGCGTCCTGGAACAGTGCCGCTACGAGTTGTACGAAAAGGAGTTGCATAAGTAAAAGGCTTCGCAAGACCATAACGGGGGCCGCAACTGATTGCAAGACCGTAACGCCGGTGCGACCGCGACCAAGAGGCTTCACTAACCATAACGGGGCGCGGCCCCCAAGGAGAGTTTTATGAACAAAAAAATTTCGATCGTAGCGGCGGCAATCTTGTGGACCTGCGCCTTTGCTTTTGGACAGGCCGCGCCGCAAACGCAAGCCAATAAGCGTTCCGTCCAAATCACGATAACAAATATCGCGACGCCAAGCGGAACAATAGTCCTTAGCGCGCACGACAGCGAAGAAAGCTTTAAAAAGAGAAAGCCCGTCCAGACCGTCCGCGTCCCGGCAAAAATTCCGTCCGCGACAATCGAGCTAAGCCTTGAGCCCGGCGAATGCGCCTTTTGCGTTTTTCACGACACCAACGACGACGGCGACCTAAACGCGGGCTTTATGGGAATCCCCAAAGAGCCCTTCGGCTTTTCCAACTACGACGGCAAAGGCCCTCCCGGAAATTTCAAAAAGCACAAGGTCGCCATTCCCGCCGGAACGGAAACACTGGCGATAGAGATTCCGTTGGTTAAGTTTTAGACTTAACGCGGGCGGCAAAAAGCGCCGCCGCCTTTTTGGCTTGCAAACGCTGTTCAAGTTGGCTACAATGGTTTCATGACAAAAGGAAGATTCGCTCCGTCGCCCAGCGGAAGAATGCACTTGGGAAACATTTACGCCGCGCTCATCTCTTGGCTGTCCGCAAAAAAGGACGGCGGCCATTGGCTTTTGCGAATCGAAGACCTGGACAAGCAACGCTGCAAGCGCGAGTACGCCGACCGCCTGATGGACGACCTTTTGTGGCTGGGCTTGGAATGGGAGCCAGGTCCGATATTTCCACATTCGGAAAGCGCCGATAATACAAATAACTGTAGTATCCCAAAACAAGACACTAAAACACAAGCCTACGACAATACGACATACTTTCAGTCCGAGCGCAACGAGATTTACCAAAAATATTTTCGCGCGCTGGAAGAGCGCGGCCTTGTCTACGACTGCTTTTGCCGCCGCGCTGACTTATTGGCCTCTTCCGCGCCGCACGCAAGCGACGGAACTCCAATCTACGCCGGAACTTGCCGCGACCTTTCCGCGGCCGACCGCGAGCGGCTTTTAAGGGAACGTTCCCCCGCAAAGAGAATACGCCTGCCCGACCGCGAATCGATTTTTGTTGACGGCCATTACGGCCCGCAAAAATGCAATTTGGCGCGCGACTGCGGCGACTTTATCCTGCGTCGCGCCGACGGAAATTTTTCGTACCAGCTTGCGGTGACCGTTGACGACGCGCTCATGGGAGTGACCCAAGTCGCGCGCGGACGGGACCTGCTTGCCTCGACCCACCAGCAATTGTTTTTATACGAAGCGCTGGGCTTGCAAAAACCGCAGTTCCTGCACTTTCCGCTTTTGGTTGACAAAGAAGGCCGCCGCCTTTCAAAGCGCGACAAAGACACCGACATGGGCTACTTGCGCTCGCGCTTTTCGTCCCAAGAAATTATCGGAAAGCTTATGTTTTTATGCGGCATGTCCCCGGCTTACAAGCCGATGGACTTGCAAGAGGCGGCGGCCATTTTTGCCTGGAACAAGTTGCCGCGGAAGGATATCGTTGTGGGGGGATTTTAGTCGTTCTGAATCATAGACAAGGCTTCTTGAATAAGCGAGTCGCTCAGTCTAATATTGCTATGTTTTAAGAAATCAAGACATTGTTTTATTTCGTCGGCAGAAATCATCTTTTCATTTTGCGCTTGAATTAAGATTCCAATTGTTCCTGTAATTGAAATTCCCAAGTTTTTTGCAACTTTTCGACCTCGCCGCTCATCAATTATAAGAACCTCAGATTTAAGCTCATCCGCCAGAATTATAGCTTCGCTTTCGCCATCATCCAACCCGCTGGCAGCCTGCAAAATTTCAAGCGATTTCTTATTTTGAATCGGCGACACTTTTAGGAACTTTGAGGATTTCACGATTTCCGCTTCGTTCGCAAACAAAACATTTGTCGTAAGCTCTCTAAAAACCGCTTCTGGAATAAGAATTTCGCCAAACAATTTTTCAAGCAAATCAAGCCGATTTATTTTTATTAACGAGATTATAGGAGTTGTGTCAGAAATAATTGTCATGCGATTTTGCTCCGAAGCTTCTTTAAGACTTCAACATCGCTTTGCAATTCTTCCTTCGTTTGATCAAAATAGGGAATTCCTAGGCTTCCGTATAAGGCAATCAAATCCATTTTGTGAATGCCCAACAATTCCGCCGCCTTCCCGTGAGAAATCGTGTCATTTTTTATGTAAGGAAAAAGAATCATCGCGTTTCTTATAAGCATATCTTTTTCATCTTCAACAACAGCATATTCTGCAATTGTGTCAGGTATCTTTATAGAAACCGCTTGCATTGTCATATTTCTTTTCCTCCTTGCAACATTATTATAGCGCATTTTTTAGAAAAATGCATAGTTTTTTAGGAACTTATCAATAAAATGTTGTATAATTGTTCAGGAGATATTTATGGCTTGAATAAATCGTTAACAAACAATAGATGACATTCCCGC
>CADCCO010000124.1 GCA_902799965.1 uncultured Spirochaetaceae bacterium | reverse complement strand
AAATGTTTTTTCCATCGCAAAAGAATATACCATAAAGGATATATTGTCAAATATGTATGGAGAAAAAATATAAAAAACAAGCCGCGCGCCGCGCGGCTTGTTTTCAGGGCAGATTATGATTAGAATTCTTGATTTTTCATCGCCCTATCAAGTTCACTCCATGTAATGCCTTCCGATTCCATCTTACTAAGCAAACCTGCTGTTTCAAAATGCGTCACAATATCTCTTGCCCTAAAAACAATATGATTGTTGTTCATAAAAAGTTTTAACCAATTTCGACCACTTCTTTTCTCATCCTCAATATCAAGTCGATATTCTTTACCATTTTCCTTATAATAGTAATTAGAAACAGACTTAATTGTCGTAACAGAACCATTATCTACTTTCACATCCGCTTCATCAAACCTTGCTATAATACCTGAAATCAATTTAGACTTGTATTTGTCATCATTTCTTTGATATATAACAACACATCTTCTGTCGTCTGCTCCCAGCAAAGTAAAAATGAACTCCGTATATCCGTCAAAGTCATTTCTGTTCTTCGTAACCGTCCAAGCGGTTTTCACAGGCTTGCCGGAAGCACTGTTTGAAGAAGCGGATGAATTAGAATTGGAAGCGCCGCCTGACGAGCCAAGCAAATACTCGTCCTTTTCTATCGTGTCGCGGCTCATCGCGCAAATCTCGCCAGTTTCAACGTCAACGACGCGGGCACTGATTGCGAACTTTTGCCCTACGTCCTTTACCGAACCGAAACAAACGTAATCCGCGCCGGAAATTTTTCCGACTGCCTTGGCTGTTCGCTCGTCAATCAAGCCGCTTGCCTGCAATTTTTGCTCCTTGATGATTTTTTCAAGGTTACCTCGCTCGATGATTTTTACAGAGCCTGTATTGAAAATCGCTTCCGTCAAAGCGTCAGCGATGTATTCATCATATTGCACATTCTTAAAGTCGGAAGAAAACTTTAGTATTGCGTATGTTGAAACCTTGTTACCGCCAGCAGGAACCAGTTTGTTGGCCACTAATTTAAATGAATCTACAAGGCTGCCGCTCATAGCGACATACTGTTGAATATCTTTATTAAGCATTCTAAAGACATCCCAGTCTTGCATCGTAGTGGAAACAGTTCCGTCACTCTTTGGGCAAATCATAATTGAATAGAATTTAAGCTTTCCTTCGTTGTTAACAACCCAGTCTACATATTTGTCCTCGTTTTTATAGATTCCGCTTTTTTTAAAGTTGCCGTAGCGCGCTTCAAGCTTGGACTGAGCGCTTTGCATTCGAATTTTTTCGTTAACAAAAAACAACTTTCCTTTGTAATAGCATAGAAGAACAGCCAAAACATCTTTTTCCTTTGGCACAGCCAAGTAAAGTTCTGTTTTGTCCAGCCACAAGTTGTCCATCAACCCGTTTGTGTCTTGCATCAAGACATACCCCGCTTTTTCAGCGTCCTTAACCGTTGATCCCCATGGCAAGTTGAGATAGCCCTTTTTTGAATCAATTGGCTGGCAAAAGAGCGCGGCTCCCGCTGCCAACAACAACCCCACGATTAAAATTGTCTTTTTCATACAAACTCCTTATATATCTGTTTATAAAATTCAAAAATCACTTTTTGCTTGAAAAGCCAAGCAAGTATTCGTCTTTCATTATTGTGTCGCGACTCATCGCGCAAATTTCGCCGGTTTCAACGTCAATGACGCGGGCGCTGATTGCAATTTTTTGCCCCATGTCATTTATTGACCCGCAGCAAACATAATCCGCGCCAGAAATTTTTCCAATTGCTTTGGCGGTACGCTCGTCAACCAAGCCGCTTGCTTGAAAGTTTTGTTCTTTCAGAATTCTTTTAAGGTTGGCGCGCTCGACAATCTTCACAGCGCCAGTGGCAAAAAGCGACGATGTCAAAATATTCGTAACATATTCCTCATAATCCGCGTTATTAAGGTCGGAAGAAAAATTTAACACAGCGTATGTTGAAATCTTGCCATCGCCTGAATTCACAAGTTTTTTCGCAAAATCTTCAAGGGGAAGCGACGGTCGCGTTGTGTCAACATTTTTCACTGCAGGGACGGCGATATCTTTGTCGATGCGATCATGCGTAAGTTTGTCAAGCGTTTTATACACATCCCAATCATACATTGAAGCGGAAACAACACCATCGTCATTTTGACCAATATAAATTGATTGAAAAACAAGCTTTCCTTTTGAAGTCAACACCCAATCAGTGTAGCGGTTAATGTTAGGCTTTTCATTTATGCCGTTTTTCTTAAAATCGCCATAGCGCGCTTCAAGCGCTGACCGAGCATATTCGATTTTTACAAATTCCATTGCATGAAAGAGTTTTCCTTTATAATAATAAAGACTCAGAGACATTACATTGCCATCCCTTGAAAACGCCTCATAAGCGTCTACTGGATGAAGCCATAATTCAGAGTGGCTATCGATCTTTGCCAGCTTATAACCAGCCTTTTTAGCATCCTCTACCGTCGACCCCCACGGCAAATCAAAGTAGCCCTTTCTTGAATCACATGGCTTCAAAGAATGCGCCCCTGCAACTCCATTACTTCTGTCAGTAAATTTTTGCATTGTTCTATCGATTTCTTTTAGCACATTCCAGTCGTTCTGCATAGTATCAACAGTCCCGTCATCTTTTGGAACTATGGAAATGGAATAGTAAAGCACTTTTCCGTTGTCATTTAGCACAGAGTCGTTATACCTTTTCTTAACAGGCTTAATTCCTCGCTCTTCAAAACGGCCGTAACGAGATTCAAGTTTGGACAAATCATTTACCATCTGAACTTTTTCAATGGCAAGAAACAATTTTCCATTGTAATAATAAAGATTAAGGCTATTCACGAGTTTGTCTTTTGAAACGGCGCTGTAAGCGTCAACAGGTTCCAGCCAAACCTTGTCGCCGCCACTATCCTTCTTTTTAAGCTTATACCCCGCCTTTTTCGCGTCCTCTACTGTCGAGCCCCAAGGCAAGTCAAAGTATCCCTTTCTTGAATCGGTTGTCTGACAGAACAGCGCCGCACCAAAATTTTCTTTATCATAAAAGCCCCTTAAAGTTTGTTTATAAAATTCAATTCCAAATCTTTTTTAAGTTCAAAAACGGCCTTTTGCTTTGCGCCGCTTTCGTCAAAGCCAGCGCATTTTTCCAGCTTGCTGGAATAAGAGGCCGAAAATTTTCCGTCGCGCTTTCTCGCCACTTCAATGGTAACGGCGGGATAAGTTGCGAAAACTTTTTCCTTTTTTACAATTTCCATTGAAGTCCTGGCCGTCGCGGTGTGGCTGGCCTGCGCGTCTGACACGCCAAAGCCCGCGCCGCTCAAAATCTTTTCCAAGCATTCCTTTATTTCGTCGCCGCCTTCTCCGAGCGCGCGGACGCTGACAACAACCTTGCCTTTCAGCTCGGCCAGTTTTGCAAGGCTTTTAAAATAAAGCGCGTCAACGTCTTGATACTCTTGCGCCGCCTGCGGCTTTATAAAGCGCGCGAAGTCATACACGGAATAAAATTCTTTCAGCAAACCATGGCTTCTCTTTATAGCGATGATTTTTCTAAAGTCGTCGTCTTCGGAAAGCGCCTTTTGGCAAGCGTCTGGAAAAATCCGCCTTGCGTTTTCCAACGCGGGCTGAACGTATTCAAAGGCCTTGCTTCTGTTTATGTAAGCGCAGCAAGCGTACATTCCCATCGCACCGTCATAAACGGGCGCGGTGAATTCAAGCATGTAAAGGTCGTTTTCGGATTTGACGCTTGCGCTTTCGTCCAAAAAAGAATTTATGGAAACGCCATGCTCGTCCTTGGCCATCAAGCGCCGGCTTTTTGTTTCCGACGCGACGCTGCTTTTTATCGCGCGGGAAATTTCCGCGGCCGCCTTGTTTTTGGCCTCTTCCGCCGAACTTCCGTGAGCCAGCGCGGAGACAAAATCGCTGCTCGGAAAAATCGAACGGCGGCCTTCGTCGGTCAGCCAAAGAGGCGCCGGCGCCTTCTTGCTGGATTCTTTTTTGCTTTTTCCAAAGCAAAGAGCCCCCGCGCACATGCAAAGAAAAACGCAAGTCATTGTCTTTAAGATTTTTTTCATTTTTATTTCTCTTTTCTTGCCGAATCTTTCTCCAATGGCAACGCCTAGTCTGCAAAGTTTCTTCTATGCTAAACCTCCCCCATTACTTTGTCAACACGTATTTCGCTTTTGCGTTCGCCCCAACCAAGCAGCCTTAAATCTCAATCTCGTTCGTGACGATAATTTCTTCAACGGGAACGCCAAAGAGTGAGCCAAGCGCGAGGAAGTTGTCGATTGACGGCAAATACTTTCCCTTTTCCCATTTGTAAATCGCTTCTGGCGAGGTCAAGCCTAGCATGGTTTGAACTTCGTTCACTGTATAATGAAACCTAAGTCTAAGCTCTTTGATTTTCTCTCCTGTTTTGGTCATGTCAATCACGGGCTTTTTCATTTTGTTCGCGGGCGTGTCGCCGTCAGGCTCGCAAACTATCATTGTCTTAAAATCGCTCGTGAATTGCCGTCCGTTGAGCCACCATTCCTCGTAGTTGTCGTCTACGTCAATGACGGCGGGGCCTGTCTCGCAGTGAAGGACTCCGTTCCGCCAATGCTCTAAGTGCCTTCCAGTTTCGGTTCTTATGGCTGGAATGAAGCGGCCTTCCTCGTCCAAACCGTCGTTAATGTATCCGTGTTTTATATTGACAATTACGCCGTCAATTATGTATTCGCCATGGGCAAGCGTCTTGTCCTCCAATAAAATTCTTTGGTTCTGGCAAGATTTGTAGCTTTTCATTCTTCGTTTCTCCTATTGCCTCGTCCAAGAAGTTTGGCTTGGCATGCCAAAGCCGAAGTTGCCCGACATGACAAAGCCGCTTGCCGATGTCGTGAGCGAATGGTTTCCGTCAATCGCGCCTTGGCTTGAGCCGGCGCCGGAAATCACGAGCGTCTTCCAAGTTTTTCCGCCGCTTGCCGACGCGCTGGCCGTCCATGAAAAGTCAGTGTCATGCGCCGTTGAGCTTCCCAGCGTTATTTTTATGTGGCCGCTTCCATTTGCGTTTAAAGAGAGCGTTCCCGAATAGCGAGTTCCGTTGCAAGTTCCGGAACAAGTCCAGTCGCCGGTCAAAAACGATTTGAGGCCTTCGCTTGTGGCCGTGTCCTGCGAACCGCCCTGGCTTCCGCTTCCGCCGCCTTGGGAGCTTTCCGTAACAGTGACGACGAGCCGCGTTTCGTATGTCGTGTCGTATTTGTATGTCTGCGGGTTAAATGAACTGTCTTTGTTTATAACGACCTTTATTATCGCGGTTCCGGCCGCTTCTCCCGTAATGTTGGAGCCGCTGGCATACACGACGCCTTCGCCGCTTTCGACTTCGTGAGGTTTCTGGTTGACCGACAAATAATTTGGAAGTCCGATTATGTTCTCAACTTGAACCACGTCGTAAACGTTCATCGTGCAGTAATAATATTGCTCAAGCGTGAAATTTTCTTGGCCGCCGGAATTGCCGCCATTGTTTTCGCCTTGGCCGTTTTCTCCGCCAGTCTGCGTTCCAGTCCCGGACCCTGTTCCGCTTTGGCTTCCTCCGTTTGTCGGAACGTATGGAACGCCGCCCGATGAATTTGAGCAAGCCGTGAATGCGGCCGCCGCGAAAATGGTTGCCGCGGCCAGAGCGATTGTAGTGATTTTTGATAGTGTCTTTTTCATTTTTATTCTCCTATAAGTTTCCGTTAAAAGACGGATGCATGTTCGCTTTTTCGGCGAGCGAAAAGTAAAGCGTTCCAGCGATGTCGCGCTTGCCGCCCGCCGAGTTTCTTTTTGAGTCCAGCGTTTTGTCGCGCGCGGCGAAGAAATACAGGTAATGCTGAATTCCTTGCTCGCGGGCGGCCTTGCTGTTTGTTTCCCAAGTGAGCCGGCCTTCCTTAAATTTCTTGTCGCGGGCCATGTCGTCCGCCATTTCGTAAGCCGCGACTCTTTCCATCGCCTCTTTGGGGCTTTCCGGCAGCTCGAACGCTCCGTGGCTCTTCATGTTGGTTGACATGCAGGACGTGAGCGCGAATGACGCGAGCGCCGCCAGCGCGAGCGCGATTGCGGCAAAAAATATTTTTTTCAGATCGCCCATTTTTATATCTCCTTAATAGTCCATTTCCAAATTGGCGAGGCAGCACTGGAAGTTGTCCAAGTCCAGCGACCAGTTTTGCTGGCGGCATTTTTCCATCGCCCACGCTCCGGCTTCCATCGCGGTCATCCGCCGCAGGACGGAAGGGTAGGACTCGACCGAGAGAGGATAAATTCTTGTGTTTTCCTTGATTTCCGGAAAGGTCGGCATGTCGTCGTCCGGGATGAAGGCCTCTTTTAGGAGCGCCGCGTCCGGGCGGTCAACGTAAGTTTTTGTCTTGATGAAATTGACATAAGGCGCTCTGGCCCGCAATTCCGCAACAGTCATAATTCAACTCCTTGTCTATGACAGTCAGCCTTTTTAGGCTTTGCGGCGGAATTGCCTTAGCTCCCCAGACAATCTGCTCTGCAATAATGTAGGTTAATTCTTTTTAAAAGGAATTGATACAAATTGAAAGCTTCTACCTTTCAAAAAGAATGTCAAACTCTCTTTTGTTCGATTTAAAATATAGCGCAAAAGCGCGATTTGCGCATTAAAGCATTACTTTAATCGCCGCGGTCGCTTCGGATCAAGTCCCAGTCGAAAAGCCAATACTTCTTAAAAAAAATTAAGGCCATTTTCAAAACGAAAATGGCCTTCTTTAGCAGGGGAGGGACTTGAACCCCCGGCCTTCGGGTTATGAGCCCGACGAGCTTCCAACTGCTCCACCCTGCGTCGTAAGTCCAAGTATATTAGCGA
>CADCCO010000123.1 GCA_902799965.1 uncultured Spirochaetaceae bacterium | reverse complement strand
ATCGGCCGCTTGGTCGAAGGCCGCGACGCAAAAGAAATCGCCGGCATTCTGCGCGGCAACGACTGCAAGGGCCGCGGCACTTCTTGCGCCGACCAATTCGCGCAGGCGCTGGAGCAAGCGGTGTAAAAACTACTAAAACTTTGTAAGGTAACTTACCTTTCAATTTTTGCCTTGCGCCGCGCAACTAAAAGTAACGCAAACGCAACCTCCAGTCTGTTGTTGCGGAACAGAATTCGCGCTAAGATAATTTTGTCAGCGCGCGACATTAGGAGGCAAAAATGAATTTTTCGGAAAAACTTCAGATTCTTAGAAAGAACAAGGGCTTCACCCAAGAAGCGTTGGCGGAAAAGCTGAACGTGTCGCGGCAAGCCGTGGCCAAGTGGGAAAGCGGCCAGGCCTATCCCGACATTTCAAACTTGATTCAAATCAGCGACCTTATGGCCGTGACGGTGGACTACCTTGTTCGCGACCAGCAGTGCATGATGAACGTCGTTCCCGCCGACAAGACAGACTTGGACGAACTGATAACGTTCCGCCTTGAAGCAAACGTAAACACCTACGCGGCCTTTATGAACGAAACCGATTCCACCCGCCTGGACTCACACGACTACCGCTACCAAAACGGCGACTACGTTTACCACGACACATACGTCGGCGGCGAAAAGTTTGCCGGCCAAGAAGCCGTTTGGAAAAGCGGCAAAGCCCAATACGCAATGAACTATCTGGGCCGCGTCTTGGAAAAAGAATTCAGCGGAAACTTCTTAAAGGAAGCGCTCCGCAAGGCCGACAAAAAAATGCCCTACCGCGGCCCCGAGTATTACCAAAACGGCGAGTACACCTACAAGTGCTCGGTCAACGGCGCCTTTGACTGGTTCCAAGGCTACGAAGAAATTTATTGGAACGACAAAAAAGTCTACGAATGCTTTTTCCACGGGGGAAGGGTGGCGTAGGAGGTGAATGATGCGCGAAGACAACATCGAAATTTTTAAGGACACCGAACGCCTTTGCAAAACAAACGCGGCGCTCGCTAGCGCGATAAAGGAATCCAGCGCGGCGCAAAAATTTTTTTTGGAAGGCGACGCTATTGGCGAAACGACGGCAAGCCCAAAAAACGCCGCCGCCAAAAATCGCTTCGACCAAGACGCGAAAATCGTCGTTTCCAAAAAGCGGACTTTTGAAGCGGCCTATGGTTACAAAGACACAGGAATGGCGGTGGCCGTCCTTAATTTTGCGTCGGCTTCCAATCCCGGCGGCGGCGTGGTGAACGGCTCTTCCGCGCAAGAGGAATGCCTTTGCCGCTGTTCCACCCTTTTCTTTAACTTGAACGAGCAGCGCAACTGGGAAAAGTTTTACAAGCCGCACCGCCGCGACGGAAACCCGCTCCACAACGACGACATAATTTACACGCCCGGCGTCGTTGTTTTTAAGTCCGACACGGCCTACCCAAAATTGCTGGCCGAACGCGACTGGCAAAAATTGAACGTCATAACTTGCGCCGCGCCCAACCTGTGCGAGCGTCCCAGCAACCGCTACAATAGCGGCGACGGCTTTGAAGCCGTTAACATAAGCGACGCGGACTTGCAAGCCCTCCACGAAAAGCGCGCCCGCCGCATTTTGGACGTCGCCGCATTTGGTCAAAACGACGCGCTAATCCTAGGCGCCTTTGGCTGCGGCGCGTTCCGCAACAAGCCGCAAGTCGTGGCCGCCGCCTACAAGAACGTCTTGGCCGACTACCGCCGCGCCTTTAAAGTGATTGAGTTTGCCGTTTACTGTTCCCCGCGCGACGAGGAGAATTTTTTGGTTTTCAAGAAGGCGTTGGGGTGAAGGAATATATTCCTAATTTCTCCTAAATATTGACAAATTAGGAATAATTAGGAATAATACAACTATGTTGGAACCATTGCCACAGATTACTCCAAATGAAAATTGGGAGGCTTTGTCTCTTGTAGGAAATCCAGATTTCAAAACTGTAGTTTCCAAATACAACGCGCAGTATCTATATTGGGACAAAGTAAAGTATAATTCTGGCAAGTTTAATCCTCGCATTGTTTGGGCCGCGCTCAAACTAAACCGTTTGATGAATACCGTTCCCCTAAAATTTGGTTCGTTCCAACTTCGTTTTGGCGTTACGCAAGCTATGCAGGAAAACTTGCATTTGTTTGATTTGCAAATGGGTGGAATCGCTTTGTCGCCAGATGATTCAAACACTCAATATTACTTATATAGTTCCCTTATGGAAGAAGCTATTGCGTCAAGTCAAATGGAAGGTGCCGTAACGACACGAAAAGCGGCAAAGGAAATGCTTAGAAAACAGGAAACCCCTAAAAATATAAGCCAGCGCATGATAGTGAATAATTATCAGACCATTTGTTATCTTTCAGAGCATAAAGAACAACCACTTACTCCAGAGTCACTGAAATTTATTCATCAAATGATTACAGATGGTACTTTGAATGAAATGCAGGAGGAAACAGATTTTAGAACCTCTGATGACATTGTCGTTCAAGATGCAATAAATGGAGAGATTGCCCATACTCCGCCTAAAGCAAAGAATATTGCAAAACTTGTAATGCAATTATGCAATTTTTTTAATATGGATAATTCCGCTTCCTCTCCATATGGATTCATTCACCCTGTAATAAAATCAATTATCATTCATTTTCTTCTTGCTTGGATTCATCCATTTTCTGATGGAAATGGAAGAACGGCTCGAACTTTGGTTTATTGGTATCTATTGCAAAAAGGTTATAGGTTTATTGAGTTTATATCTATCTCACGAATTATTTATCGTTCAAAAAGGCAATATGAAAAAGCTTTTTTGTATGTTGAAAATGATGAAGGCGACTTAGGATATTTTTTACAGTATAATCTTGACGTAATGAAAAAAGCGGCTAACGAGATGCGTTTGTATCTTGAGCGAAAATCAAAAGAACGAGTTCAGGCTCTTGATTTTATGAATGAAGGCTTAAACTCGCGGCAAGCGATTTTTATTGCGAATCAAAAGAAAAAAAAGCAAAACATAATTACTGTCAAAGAATATGAGACAATTTACGGCGTCGCCAATCAAACAGCGCGTTCAGATTTGTACGATTTGGTGAAGAAAGATCTGGTAAAAGAAGTGGCATTGAATAAAAGAAAAGTTGGATTTATTGTTTTGTGAGGTTTTAATGGAAGTGGATGATTTAATTGAAAAGATTGCAGTTCCAAAAAAGCTTGCATTTTAAACCGCAAGTTTAATGACAAAACTTTTTCTTTGCGCTATACTGACTCCACAATACACAAATTAAAAGCCGACTGTCGTTGCCGAGAGCGGGCAGTCGCTGCGGTTCGCGGCGCTTTTTGTCTTCGCAAGGAGGCCTAGCGCTATGAGCCGCATCGCAAACCTTTTAAGGCCGGTTCCAGACTTGATGGCGACTGGCCGTAAAATCAAATCACTCATTTTTAATGTTACGATTGATGAAATCGTTCAGCGGAAATTTGTAAAGGCTGAGGCGGCGCTTTCAGCATAGGGGAAATATGCGAAATAATTTTAAATGGCATAAAGAACAAATTGGCGGAAAGTGGTTCAGCGTGTGCGAGCGCGAACATGTTCCGATGATTGAGCATACAAAGGACGGCAAGTACAAATTGCGTAACGCCAACGGCAAGGCGGTCTTGCATGAGGACTATGCGGACGCGGTGAAGCTTGCGCTTGAGGTTTGGGAAAAATTCAAAAAGCTGAACCGAGATTTTGCGGTCTAATACCGCATCCAAAATATTCTTCCAGCGCTTGAATTGTTGCGGGGCTTGCGTTTTGCGCGATAAAGTCCAGCGTTTCTTGCGCGATTCCGTAGGGCGGCTCCCGTCGCGAGCAAATGCGGTCTTCTTTTGAGGGCCGCATTTTTGTCACTATCATCTCATCGATTGAAACTTTGTAAAGCTTCGCAAGGACGACAAGGTTGTCCAAGCGGGGCAAAAATTTTTC
>CADCCO010000122.1 GCA_902799965.1 uncultured Spirochaetaceae bacterium | reverse complement strand
CGGAAAGAGGGGGATTCGAACCCCCGGTGGTGTTTCCACCACGCGCCCCTTCCAAGGGCGTACCTTAAACCAACTCAGACATCTTTCCAAAGAATGTTTGCATTATAGCGCGCATAGACCGGCCGCGTCAAGGTCTTGCGTTAAACGGCGCGCGAGCCTATTCGCTCCCCCATCTTTACCGGCGTTTCGATGCCGGCGGCGGAGTTTTGGGCGATGTCGGAGCGGACGCTTGCCGCCCCCTTTTGGACAAGAAGAATTATCGTGGAGCCGCCGTATTCAAAAAAGCCTTTTTCGTCGCCGCGCGCGACGGCCGCTTCTTGCTCAAAGTTTACGATTCGGCCGACCAGCATAGCGCCCACTTCCATTTGAACAAGCTTTCCAAAAACAGGGCTTTCTATCGTCGTGTATTCGCGCGCGTTCTCCACGAATACCGGGAGCGACTCAAGCGCGATTGGGCGGACGGTGTGAAGGCGGCCGGGTATAAAAACGTTGGCGCTCTTTTTTCCGCCGTCCGCGTAGGCGTACCGATGATAGTTGTCCACGCAAAGCCTAAAGACAAGGCAAAGGCCGCCGTAGCATTTTGACGCAAGCTCCTTGTCTTGCAAAAGGCGCTCGATTGTGTAGCGGCTTTGCTTTGCGGGAATCACCGTTCCGCCGTCCTCGCTAATCTTCCACGCCGACAAAAGGCCGTCGCAAGGCGCGCACAACGCTTCCGGCCTCATGTCAAAAGGCCTCGCGCCGTCCTTGATTTTTCTTCTGAAAAATTGGTTGAAAGTTTTTATGCCGTCCGTCTGGTATTCAGAAAGGTCGATCTTGTTTTTCTGGACAAAGGGCTTGATCAAAAAATGGGAAAGCGGCGAATCCAAAAAGCGGCCGCACGCCTTTGAAAGGGCGGGAGCGCAAAGCGCCTTCAGCAAAAGACGGCCGCCCGCGCTCTTGTACAAAAATTTCAAGCCGTCCATTTACTTTCTCATCACGATGAAAATAAAGGCCAGCGCCAAGGCTTCCAAAATTCCAATCGCAATCATAATAAGAACGCCGTGCGCCGTGGGCTTTTTTATCTGGACTTCCGAAACAAACAAAAATCCTACGATTGCGAGGAATAAAAAGTAAAGCAAGGTAAGGTCGGCGTTGCAAAAAATGTGAATCAAAAGAATCGTCGGAAAAACAAGCGCGGCGCTCGTGACAGGAAGACCGACAAAAATTTTTGGCGCTTGCGGATTGTTTGCCTGCCGCTCTTCCTCAAGAACGTTAAAGTAAGCCAAGCGAATCATCGCGGCCAGCGCGTACAAAACCGCGATCGCGGAAAGAACGATTTTTATTATCGTCGACTTGTCGGCGAGATGAAGAAATTTAAAGTCGGGAAAATTCAAAAAGACGATGCCGCTTCTTAGCATGGAAATTCCTATGCAGGCGGGAAGAATTCCAAAGGCCGCCAAGTCCGAAAGCGAGTCGATTTGTATTCCGAATTTTTTCATTTTGTCCGTGCGGTTCTTTTTTGTGCGCGCAACTTTTCCGTCAAAGGTGTCGCAAAGTCCGCAGAACATCAAGAAGAACATTCCGATGTAAGGATGCCCAATGTCGTTAAGGCAAAGAATCATTCCCGTCGTCGCCGACAGCATCGAAAGATAAGTGAGAATCACGGTGTAGTCGTAAAAGCCAATCATTGTTTTTCCTCTTTATTTTTTTTATCGCGTCCAATCGTAAAGTATCCCAAGATTACGGCGAACAAGCTTATCGCGCTGCAAGCGTAAAAAGAAATTCCACGGCTCAAAATCGCGAGCGCGCAAGCCTCTTCCTCGCCCATCATCGTCATATAGCCAAAGTACATGATGAACTCTGAAACGCCAGCCGCGCCGGGAACAGGAAGAAAATTGGAGCCGAGCGCGACGTAAGTTTGAATGGCGAAAATTTTAAGGCCGTTTTCAAAATCCCCGCGCATGGCAAAAAAACAAAAGACCGTCACAAGAATTTGCGACGAGCGCTGCAGCAAATTCAAAAGATAAATCCGCGCCAAAAAGCGCTTTCTTCCGGCCAATATCGCGACGCATTCGTTGTACTTTTCTATCGCGGAATCAAGCTTCAGCCTGAATTTTTCTGCGAAGCTTTCCAAGCGAATTCTCTTCAAGACAAAGACGATGGCGTTTCCGATTTTGCGGACAAGGCTTTGCCTCTTTAAAAGCAGAATGAAAAAAACGGCCAGCGCGGTCATCATAAGAATGCCGAACAAAATCATCAGCTTGCTGGCTGTGTTGAATTCAATGAAAACATGCGGGAAGAAAATGATTGAAAAAAATCCGATTCCCACAAGCGCCAGCGTGTACATCGTAAGATTCAAAAGCAAGGCCGCCGCGACTTGCGCGCCCTTAAAGCCGTCCTTGCTCATAAACCAAGCGCTGGCAGGCTGGCCGCCGGTGGCCGACGGCGTTATCGAAGAAAAGTAAATGTCGGCGGCCGCGTACAAAAAGCCCCGGCGCTTTTTGACGGAATAGCCGAGCGCGCGCAAAATCAAAGCCAAGGCCCGGCCTTCAAAAAAGATAAAGGCAAAGGCGCAAAGGAGCGCGGCGCAAAGCCACAGGGGAGAAGCGCTTTTTATGTCTTGCAAGAATTCCGCGAACGAAAAGCCGCCGTTGTAAAACAAGGCGCAAATCGCAAAGGCGGAAAGGCCCAGCGTGACGCAAGCCCACAGGACTTTCTTTCTCATTTAGCCAATATTATAATAAATTTTCAATAAATTTGAAAGTACCCCGCGCAGTTGAACAAAGCCGCATTTTGCGCTAGACTGTTAAAATATTTTTATAGAGGAAAGTTATGGTTCCAGTTTTAATTAAAGATTTGCTCACAAGCGCGCCGGACCAGCGCGCGGTCACTGTTTGCGGTTGGGTTCGCACGGTTCGCGACTCAAAGAATTTGGTTTTCATTCAAGTGAACGACGGAAGCTGCTTCGCCAACATTCAGCTCACCTTTGACCGCTCAAATCCTTCCGCCAACGCAGACGCGACTAACATAGAAGAATCTCTCAAAAAGCTGAACACGGGCGCGTCAGTAAAGGCCCAGGGAATTTTGGTTCCCTCGCCCGCTTCCGGCCAGGCCGTCGAAGTGACCTTGGAAAAGCTTGAAGTTTTGGGCGAATGTCCGCCCGAAGAATACCCCTTGCAAAAAAACAAAATGTCGATGGAATACCTCCGCGACAACGCCTACCTCCGCGCCCGAACGAACACCTTCGGCGCCGTTTTCCGCGTGCGAAACCAAATGGCCTTTGCCGTCCATTCATTCTTCCAAGAGCGCGGCTTTGTCTACATCAACGCGCCGGAAATCACTTGCTCGGACTGCGAAGGCGCGGGCGAAATGTTCCAAGTAACAACATTGTCGCTTGAAAAAATCGCGGAGCTTGGCGTAAAGGCCGGCGCGGGCGGAATGAAAATCGAAGACGCGCATAAAATCGTCGACTACTCAAAGGACTTCTTTGGAAAGAAGGCCTCGCTCACAGTCTCAGGCCAGCTTGAGGCGGAGCGCTTAGCCGCGTCTACACGTTTGGACCAACCTTCCGCGCCGAAAATTCCAACACGCCGCGCCACTTGGCCGAGTTCTGGATGATCGAGCCGGAGATGGCCTTTTACGACCTTGACGACGACATGGACTTGCAGGAAGACTTTGTAAAATACCTTCTTAACTGGGCGCTCACAAAATGCCGCGACGACTTGGAATTCTTTGACAAGAGAATCCAGCCCGGCCTCATCGCGCAATTGGAGCATGTGGTCAACTCAAAGTTTGAGCGCATCTCTTACACTGACGCGATCAAGGAATTGGAAAAGCACGCCGACAAGTTTGAGTTCAAGCCGTACTGGGGCTGCGACATCGCCACCGAGCACGAGCGCTATTTGACCGAACAAATTTTCAAAAAGCCAGTGATGGTTTACAACTATCCAAAGGAAATCAAGTCCTTCTACATGAAGCAAAACGACGACGGAAAAACCGTCAAGGCTTGCGACGTTTTGGTTCCCGGAATCGGAGAGCTTAACGGCGGAAGCGAGCGCGAGGAGGACTACGACAAGTTGCTGGCGGAAATCAAGAGGCGCGGAATGGACGAATCGATTTACGATTGGTACTTAAAGCTCCGCAAGTTCGGAACGGTTCCGCACTCAGGATTCGGAATGGGCTTTGAGCGCTTGATCCGCTACGTAACCGGAATGGAAAACATTCGCGACGTGATTCCGTATCCCCGCGCGCCAAAATTGGCTGACTTCTAGAATTCAACACATAAGGATTTGTTATGACCAAGTACATTTTTATTACAGGCGGAGTTGTTTCAGGTTTGGGAAAGGGAATCGCGGCCGCTTCCCTTGGATTGATTTTAAAGAGCCGCGGCTACAAGGTAATCAACCAAAAATTCGACCCCTACTTGAACATCGACCCGGGCACGATGAATCCTATCCAGCACGGCGAGGTTTTTGTAACCGACGACGGCGCCGAAACCGACTTGGACTTGGGCCACTACGAGCGCTTCACCGACGCGACGCTCAGCCAAAGCTCCAACACAACGGCCGGCCGCGTTTACCTTAGCGTTCTCAACAAAGAGCGCGAGGGCGGCTTCCACGGCGGAACGGTTCAAGTAATTCCCAACATCACGGAAGAAATTTTGCGCCGCATGCTGCTTTCAACAAACGAAACCGGCGCCGACGTAATCATCACCGAAATCGGCGGAACGGTGGGCGACATCGAATCCCTTCCTTTTATGGAAGCCATCAGACAGATGAAATACAAGGTGGGCGAAGAGAACTGCTGCTACATTCACTTGACTCTTGTTCCCTTTATGAAAAAAGCCGACGAGCTTAAGACAAAGCCCACCCAGCACAGCGTAAAGGAATTGCAGGAATTGGGAATCAAGCCCGACGTGATAATGCTCCGCACCGAGCGCGACTTGGGACAAACCACCCGCGAGCGTTTGGCGGCCTTTTGCAACGTCGATTCCTCTTGCGTTATCCAAAACCTGAACGCAAAGTCGATTTACGAAGTTCCGCTCCAAATGGAAAAGGAAGGCTTGGGCCAGGCCGTTTGCAAAGTCCTGGGCCTAAAGGAAAGCCAAAGCCAGTTGGACGACTGGAAAAAAATGGTGGACCGCTTCAACAACCCCAAGCGCAAGGTCAACATCGCGCTTGTCGGAAAATACGTCGCGCTCCACGACGCTTACTTGTCGGTCGTGGAATCCTTGATTCACGGCGGAATCCACAACGAGGCCGAAGTTGAAATCGACTGGGTTGACTCGGAGCTTTTGACCGACGACAAGACGACGGCCGCGCGCCTAAAGAACGCTGACGCGATAATCGTTCCCGGCGGCTTTGGCGACCGCGGAATCGAAGGCATGATAAACACGGCCAAGTACGCGCGAACAAAAAAAGTTCCCTACTTTGGAATTTGCCTTGGAATGCAAATCTTGGTAATCGAATACGCCCGCAACGTCTTGGGCCTTGCCGGCGCCAACTCCACTGAGATGAACAAGGAGACGCCCTACCCGGTCATCGACTTGATGCCCGACCAAAACGGAAAAATCTTGGGCGGCACACTTCGCCTTGGAAAATACGAATGTTCCGTGGCCTCCGGAAGCTTGGTCGAAAAGGCTTACGGCTCAAAGACAATTTGGGAGCGCCACCGCCACCGCTACGAGTTCAACAACAAGTTCCGCGATGACATAAAGAACGCGGGCCTAATAATTTCGGGCGTAAACCCGGAGCGCGACCTGGTGGAAACCTGCGAGGTTCCCGGAAACCCGTGGATGGTCGGCGTTCAGTTCCACCCGGAATTCAAGAGCCGCCCCAACAAGGCCGGCCCCCTCTTCCGCGACTTTATCGCGGCCGCCATAAAACAGGGGGCGGGAAAGGGCAAAAACTGACGGAGAATTGATGCGATTTTCTGTAAAGAAAGTTTTAGGAATTGAAAAGCCTCGCGACGACATTCAATTCATTTTGGATTGCGCCAACATAAGGAATTCCAGAGTCATTTCCATAATCATCATGATTATGGAAATAATATGCTTTGGCATCTCATTCAACTTTGAAGTCCACTTGGACCCGTCCATCCCCAACAGCTGGATGTTCCACCACAGAATCGCCTACGTCACGCTCTTTACAGCCGCCGCCCAGCTCTTTTTGTATGTGATCACGCGGCCCGCCGAGATGGGAAGATTCACGCATAGGGCGCTGACCGTCAGGATCGGAATTTTCTTGACGACGCTTTCGGCCTTTGCGATTTACGTTTCAATTCTTGACTATGTTTTAAAGGAGCAGATTCTTGTCTTTGTCACGCTGGAACTGCTCTTGGCCTGCATCTTTATGGTGCGTCCCATTTTCTCCGTCGCGCTCATCACGATTTCGTTTTGGTTTTTCTATTGGCTCATGGGCAAGGTTGCCGGAGTGAGCGCGGCGACAAACGTCAACTACCCGATTCTTTACATCTTTTTTGTCATAGTGAACATCGCGCGCTACTACCAGTACCTTAAGATCGCGCGCCAAACGGTTATGAACCACGCGCTTGCCGAAAGCCTTAGAGAGTCATCGCTTACGGACGCTCTGACAAAGCTCAAAAACCGCGCCGCGCTAAGGCTGCGCTTTGAGGAGATGATCGGCTCGGAAATTACGATGATGCTGACCGACATCGACGACTTTAAAAGCCACAACGACAAATTTGGCCACGCGCGCGGCGACGAGCTTTTGGTTCGCTTTGCCCGCATTTTGCAGGCGGAATTTGGCGCGGAAAACTGCTTCCGCTACGGCGGCGACGAATACCTTGTTATGGTTCCCCGCATGGCCGCAAACGACTTTATGGCAAAAATCAAGGATTGCAAAGCCGCCATCGACGGCGCCTTCACCTTTAGCGGCGGCTTTTCCAGCGGCCCCGTCGCCGGCATGAACGACCTTGACGCCTTCATCAAAACCGCCGACGCAAAGCTCTACCAAGCCAAGCGCGAAGGCAAGAATAAGGTTATTGGAAGCTGAGCGAGCTATTGCGGGTTATGCTATTGCAGACACCCGCAAAAAAGTCGTGTCAAGGCTTTAAGCGAAGCGTGAATTGAGCGAGTTATTGCGGGTGTATTATAAAGAAATACACCCGCAAAAGCAACGAGTCAAGGCCTTGATTGCCCGCGCTCGCAAGAGCGCAGTTGAATAAATTCCAACTAGCAAAACGGCACGTAGCGTTAGCGTGAATTGAGCGAGCTATTGCGGGTGTATGCTCTTGCAAACACCCGCAAAAAAGTCGTGTCAAGGCTTTAAGCGAAGCGCGCCTTGACGCGACTTTATTCCCAGCCAAATGTTGCCGGCGGCTTGTTGGTCAAATCGTAGTAAATCGCGTCGACAAAATCCAGCGCGGCGATTTTTTGTACAATCTCGGCAACAAGCTCTTGCGGCAATTGCGCGAAGCGCGCCGTCATTACGTCTTCGCTGACCACCGGCCGCAACACAAAGGAAGCGCGGTTAGGCGCGGAGGCGTAG
>CADCCO010000121.1 GCA_902799965.1 uncultured Spirochaetaceae bacterium | reverse complement strand
CAAAAAAAGAAGTCAGGTTCCACACAAGCAAAAAAGAAATCCCCGCGCGCTTAAAGGCGATTTTTGGCGCGATGGACAAAAGCAAAAAGCCCGTCGCCTATTTGGGAGGCGGCTGCAATTCCGTCGAGGTCGCAAAATACCTTAAGGCGCTTTTTGGCCTTTACAAGATTCCGGCGGTTTCAAGCCTTATGGGAATCGGAGCCGTTCCCGCGACAGACCCCGCTTATTTGGGAATGGTCGGAATGCACGGCTCCGTCGCGGCAAACCAAGCGATGCACGACGCGGACTTGGTTCTTGCGCTCGGCGTCCGCTTTGACGACCGCGCGATTGGATTGGCAAAAGAATTCTGCCCCAAGGCAAAAATCGTCCACATCGACATCGACGCGGCGGAAGTGAACAAAATATTTAGCGCTGACATTTCGCTTGTCTGCGACTTGGAAAGCTCGCTTGCCGCGCTTTCAGAGCTTGTCCGCGAAAAAAAGTCTTCGTTTAACAAGGAAGCCTCTGCCGCGCGAAAGGCCTGGCTGGAAAAAATGTCGGCCTTGCGAAAGAAAACTTTTACGCTTGAATGCGGACGCAACAAAAAGACCGGCTTGACCAATCCCCGTGCCTTCATCGCGTCGCTTCCCAGCAAAAACGTAATCGTAACGACTGACGTTGGCCAGCACCAAATGTGGGCCGCGCAATACTATCCTGTCCAGGAGCCCAGGACTTTCTTGACTTCCGGCTCTCTTGGAACGATGGGCTTTGGACTTCCGACCGCGATCGGCGCCGCGCTGGCCAACCCGCAAAAGCGCGTCGTTTGCATATCGGGCGACGGTTCTATTATGATGAACGTGCAGGAGCTTGCCACTTTGGCCGAGCAAAACTTGAACGTTGTCGTAATCGTTTTTGAAAACGGAACGCTTGGAATGGTTCGCCAGCAACAGAAATATATTTTTGAAAAGAATTTTAGCGCGAGCGTTTTTGCAAAAAAGCCTGACTTGCTGAACATCGCGCGCGGTTTTGGAATCGAAGCCTTTGACGCGGACGCTGACAGGGCTTGGGCCAAAAAAGTTTTTGACCCGGCCAGAAAGGCGCCCGCCTTTGTCCGCGTGAAGATTGACGCTGACGAAGACGTTCTTCCCTACGTAATGGCCAGCAAGGCCAATGTGGATTCAATTAATTAGCTAGATCTGGACGCGCTTGCAATTGCGTTTGCGCGTTCTGCCTCACAATTATTTCATGGAGGACATCATGAAATCAATTTGGAAAAAACTTCCATCTTTGTTGGCTCTTTCTGTCGCGACATTCTTTGCGGCGTGTTCAAACAGTTCGTCGTCAATGATTTATATTCCGCCGAGCGACTCGTCGGGAGTAAATTATTTTTCGTACGCGGCGCTTTCCTGCAGGGCCTACATCGGCGGCTCGCTCATTTACAACCCGGACAGTTCCGCTTTGTCGCAGCTTTCCTATGGCGTGAAAATCGCTGTAAGAACCAGCGTTTTGGAAAAGAAAAGCGTTTCGATATATCAAGTCGGAACAGGATCCACTCTAAGAACGGACACGACTGTTTCCGTCGGAGAGAACGGAAGCTGGGCGAGCGGTTCGGCTGAAACTTTTGACGACTACATCACAGAAAAAGAAGGTTCCGAAGTGTTCGGATACATCGTCGTGATGGGCGTAGGAGCGACAAGCATAAACTTCAACTACTATTACTATCCGGTGAACGGCCTCTCGCATGCGACTCAATCATTTCACCTTAAGCTTGGCGAATCCGCGCGGCTGGGAAGCAGCTCTTCCATTATAAAATATGAGATGCCGCAAATCGCGCGCAAAGGCTTTGAGAACGCTCGCTGGCTGACTTTTGTGAACAGCGAGGACAGCATGAGCGCCTGCATGTATTCCTGCGTGCCCGAAGTGAACGGAAACGCTTCGGCTCTTTACGGAGTGAACTCAGACAAAAGCTTCATCTTTCTTATTGGCGGCATAGGCGATGAAGGCGACTATTATCCGACTTCATTGGCCAGCGTCGTCAACATGGTTTCTTACGGAGACTACATCATCGACCAAGACAATAACACAATGTATTCCGTCGCGGGAGACGTAAAGGCAAACGGCTTGGCCGCGCTAAAGACCGAAAAAGACTACGACGGAAACACTTCCGCTGGCGTGGAAGGCGCGCCAGAGTCATTCTTGCGCTATGCCTACCACTTGTACCAGTTCCCAGACCAAGAGAACGGGCCAAAAATGTTCTTTGAGTCCTTGCCCAAAGCGGCGCAGGATTTGGCCAACTCGAATTTTGAGTATTCCTTGTATAAAGACGACGGAGCGATTTTTTACGTAAAGATGCTCAACTGGATCCTTTGCGACAAGGAATCTTTGACAATCATAGCCAATGATTTGGAAAGCAAAGGAAAAAGCGAATACGCGACTGAAATCAAGGATGCCGTGGCCCACTATCACAGCCCCAGTTCAGGAATCACGTTCAACCAAGCCAAGTGGGAAGACGCTTTTATAAACGCTTCCGTCAGCTTTTCAAAAACCGCGGAAGATTTTGAAAACGCGAACAACCAGTATGTCGAAACGTTCAGAAGCATCATGGACGAAGTTTACGACCATTCGCCGGACGCTTATGTAGATCCGCCGAGCTTGTTCAACATTTATCCCGACATCGCGCTGGACATGGGAAGCGCGGGCTACACTCCAGAAGATTTTGCGGCCTCGGACATATTCTCAGCGTCTCTCGTTGACAACCCGCTCATTTCCATGAGCTCGACAAAGTCGTCAAAGTACAAAGAGTACACCGACAAGCGCGACGCCATCGAAAAAAAGTTCAGCGAGTTCCACCGCATGGATTTGGCCAAGGTAAACGGAAACAGGCTTTCTGTCGTTGGCGTGAATTTTGCGATAGGCGTCAAGGGAAAGGTCATAAAGAACCTTGGCATAAAGTCTGGCGAGCTTGGAATAAAGGGACTTGGCGCCGCGATTTTTGTCAAGGCCGAGGCTACGCTCCAAAAAATTGACCTTGGCGAACATTCATTCTTTAGCAAGGAAGAATTGGAAAAAATGACAAAAGACTTGCACAAGCCAATCACTTTTTCCATTGGACCGATTCCTTGCGTTTACAAGACCCAGTTCAGCTGGGACGTTGGCTGGACCGCTAAGGTTACGACCAACGTAAAATTCATGGCGGGCTTTACCGGCCTTTACGGCGGCGAAGTTGACTTGGGCGCCAAGTGGGGCGTAAAATTCAAGTGGAAGGTAATTCCGGTAGGCGGCTACTTTGACCCCTGGCCCACGAACGCGCATGCAATCAACGAGCACGCCGCCTATATTGGACCTGCCGCCGAGGCTCCTGACCAAAAGGAAGTTGGCTTGGACGTAGGCGTTTATGTAAAGGGAACTCTAAAGCCGCAATTTGGCGTGGGCTTTAGCTATGTCAGCGCGGGACTTCAGGTGGTTGGAACTCTCCAGCCGGAGCTGCACTTTATAATAGGCGACAAGTTCATTAGTCCGCCGTACAACACGCCCTTCCATATGCAAGGCTTGCTAAAAGCTTTGGTCACATTCGGCCCCTATTTTGAAGTGACGATTCCGATAATCGGAAAGAAGATCAAGACGGATTGGACCGCGGTAAAAATTCTTGACAAGTCCAGCGGCGACAAGCCCATAGAAATTTTTGACCTTCCATTGTCGATATAAATAAGCTTGGAGGAAAAAATGAAGCTTAACACAAAATGCGTTCAGGCGGGCTACACCCCCAAAAACGGAGAGCCGCGCCAGATTCCAATCGTTCAGTCAACGACTTTTAAATACGACACAAGCGAGGACATGGGCGCCTTGTTTGACTTGGAGGCGTCGGGCTATTTTTACTCGCGCCTGCAAAATCCAACTTGCGACATGGTGGCCGCAAAAATCGCCGCGCTCGAAGGAGGCGCGGCCGCAATGCTTACATCAAGCGGACAGGCGGCGAACTTTTTCGCGCTCTTTAACATTTGCGAAAACGGC
>CADCCO010000120.1 GCA_902799965.1 uncultured Spirochaetaceae bacterium | reverse complement strand
GGCGACGCCAGAGCATGACGCGGTGAGATTCCGCGGCCGACAGTAAAGTCTGGATGGAAGAAGGAATTATGGAAAACGACTCTAAAGAGCGCTTTATGCGCGCGGCAATTGAACTTGCCAAAAAAGGCGAAGGCTGGACAAATCCCAATCCCCTGGTCGGCGCCGTCATCGTAAAAGAAAATCAAATCATAGGCCAAGGCTATCACCACAAGTACGGCGACTTGCACGCCGAGCGCGACGCTTTGCGCGACTGCCGCGAGCGGGGGAACGATCCTAGCGGCGCCCAAATTTTTGTCACGCTGGAACCCTGCTGCCACACAGGAAAGCAGCCGCCTTGCGTCGAGGCAATAGTTGAGGCCGGAATAAAAAAAGTTGTTGTCGGAAGCCGCGACCCAAACCCTTTGGTAAGCGGAAAGGGTGCCGCGTTTTTGCGCGAGCGGGGCGTTGAAGTTGAGGAAGACTTTTTGCGCTCGGAATGCGACGCTCTCAATTTTATTTTCTTCCATTACATTACAAGCAAAACGCCATACGTCGCGCTAAAGTACGCGATGACCGCAGACGGAAAAATCGCGACGGCGGCCGGAAAGTCCAAGTGGATTTCTTGCCAAGAGTCGCGCGACTTTGTCCACCAATTGCGGAACAAGTATTCATGCATTATGGCGGGAATCGGAACAGTACTTGCCGACGACCCGCTTTTGACTTGCCGAATTCCCGGAGGAAGGAACCCAACGCGCGTAATTTGCGACAGTTCTTTGCGCATTCCGATTGACTCGCAGCTTGTCCAAAGCGCGGCCGAAGTTCCAACGATTGTCGCCTGCGCGGAACCAGATTGCTTGCAAGACCAAGATTGCGCCGCCCCAAGCGCGGAACCAGACAGCGGAGACCGAATGCAAGACCAAAATATGACCGCCGGCGAAAATCGTTCGCAAGCCCAAGAAGGGGCCGCCCTCCCCGCCCAAGACTTTTTGCAAAAAGAAAAAGCGCTCGCCAAAAAAGGCGTTCAAGTGATCCGCTGCGGAACGAAGCGCGTGGACCTTTGCCTTTTAATGCAAAAGCTTGGCGCGCAAAATCTTGACAGCGTGCTGGTGGAAGGCGGCGGCGCGCTGAACTTTTCGCTATTGCAAGCGGGCCTAGTCCAGCGCGTTTACTCTTTTGTCGCGCCAAAAATTTTTGGCGGCGCCGCAGCCCCCAGTCCGGTGGCAGGAAGCGGCGTTTTGGAAGTGGCCGACGCTTTTAGCCTTGAACAAACCGACGCGCGCAAAATCGGAAGCGACTTCTTCATTGAATACGAAGTCGTTGGCGGCAAAAACTGCGGCGCGACTCAGGGCCAAAAAGCCGCCGGCAGTTTTAGTGAATCAAGAAATCCGGGGGCAAAATGTTCACAGGAATAATAGAAGAAATCGGAAGCGTCGCGAGCGTGGAGCCTTCGGGAAACGGAGCGGGCGCAAGAATAAAAATCCGCGCGCAAAAGATTTTGCAAGGAACAAAAGTCGGCGACAGCATTGCGGTAAACGGCGTTTGCCTAACCGCGACAAGCTTGGGCGCGGACTTCTTTACCGCGGACGTAATGGCCGAAACCTTGCGCCGCTCAAACCTTGGCGTCCTTATGCCTGGAAGCCCGGTGAACCTTGAGTGCGCGATGGCGGCGGACGGACGTTTTGGCGGCCACATAGTCAGCGGCCACATCGACGGCACGGGAACAATCGCGGAAACAGAGCGCGAAGGAAACGCCGTTTGGGTTTATGTAAACGCAAGCGATTCAGTCTTAAACTTAATCGTAGAGAAAGGTTCGATTGCGATTGACGGAATAAGCCTTACCGTGGCAAAGCTGGAGGCGGCGCGCTTTGCCGTTTCTGTCATTCCGCACACGGGAAAAGAGACGACGTTGCTTTCAAAAAAAATTGGCGACAAAGTCAATTTGGAAAACGACATCGTCGGAAAGTATGTCCAGCGGCTTCTTGGCCGTTCCAGCGAGAGCAGCAGTTCCGCCATAACAGAAGAATTTTTAAGAGAGCGAGGTTTTTAGCATGGAGATAAAATACAACACAATCGAAGAGGCGCTTGAGGATTTGCGGCAAGGAAAAATAATTCTTGTAAGCGACGACGAAAACCGCGAAAACGAAGGCGACATGATTTGCGCCGCGCAGTTCGCGACGCAAGCCAACATCAACTTTATCGCGACGCACGCAAAGGGCTTGATCTGTACTCCCATCAGCGAGGGCATGGCAAACAGGCTTGGCCTCTACCCCATGGTCGCCGAGAACACCGACAACCACGAGACGGCCTTCACCGTTTCGATTGACCACGTTTCCACCTCGACGGGAATCTCCGCCGCCGAGCGCGCGAGAACGATCCAAGCTTGCGTCGATCCAGATTCAACGCCAAAAGATTTTAGAAGGCCGGGACACACGTTCCCCCTGATCGCAAAAAAAGGCGGAGTGCTTGTGCGCGCCGGACACACGGAAGCCACCGTTGACCTTTGCCGCTTGGCCGGCCTAAAAGAATGCGGCGTTTGCTGCGAGATCATGGACGACGACGGAACAATGGCGCGCGGCGAGAAAGTTTATCAAATCGCGCAAAAGTTCGGGCTAAAATACATCACGATAAAAGCGCTGGCCGACTACTGCCGCGTCCACGACAAGCACGTAGTTCAGGAAGCCAAGGCAAAGCTCCCAAGCGAATACGGCGACTTTGACATTTACGGCTACACCGACGACCTTACCGGCGAACACCACATCGCGCTTGTCAAAGGAGACATCGGCGACGGCGAAAAAGTTTTGTGCCGCGTTCACTCCGAATGTTTGACAGGAGACGTGTTCGGAAGCCAGCGCTGCGACTGCGGCCCGCAGCTCCAGCAAGCGATGAAGACGATAGAAAAAGAAGGCCGCGGCGTTTTGCTTTACATGCGCCAAGAAGGACGCGGCATAGGCCTCATCAACAAGCTAAAGACTTACATGCTGCAAGAAAACGGCTACGACACTGTCGAAGCCAATTTAAAGTTGGGCTTCGCTCCCGACTTGCGCGAATACTGGATCGGAGCGCAAATCTTAAAGGACTTGGGAATAAAATCCCTGCGCCTTTTGACAAACAATCCGCAAAAGATTTACGGGCTTGACGGCTTTGGAATAAAAGTCGCCGAGCGCGTGTCTATAGAAATTCCGCCGTCAAAGTTTGACAAATTTTACCTTCGCACCAAGAAGGAAAAAATGGGCCACATCTTTGACCATATCAATGTCGAGTAAACTTAGGAGGTTAATATGAAATTGATTGAAGGAAAGGTCGTCGCCAAAAGCGGCATGAAGGTTGGAATCGTGGCGTCGCGCTTTAACGCGTTCATCGTGCAAAAGCTTTTGGACGGAGCGGTTGACGGCCTTGTCCGCCACGGCGTCGACGAAGACAACATCAGCGCGGCTTGGGTTCCGGGCGCGTTTGAAATTCCCGTCGTCGCGCAAAAGATGGCGGCAAGCAAAAAGTACGACGCGGTCATTTGCGTCGGAGCGGTGATTCGCGGAAGCACCAGCCACTACGACTACGTTTGCTCCGAAGTCAGCAAGGGCGTCGCGCAAGCCAGTTTCAACACAGGCGTTCCAGTCTTGTTCGGAATCTTGACCACCGACAACTTGGAGCAAGCCATCGACCGCGCCGGCGCCAAGAGCGGCAACAAGGGCTACGACTGCGCCCTTAGCGCGATCGAGATGGTCAACGTGATGGAACAGATCTGAAGCAGCAAGGAAGCGTGTTGATTGAGCCGCCCGATTGCGGGCGGCGTTTTTATTCCCGCGAAAATTGCGCAAAACGAGAAAAATTTGGTATAGTAAAGACTACGATTGCCCGCAAGGAGGACTTGATTGATGCTTGGAACGAACACTTTAGAAAAGATTGACACTGCCGCTGAAGTAACAAACATTTCCCCCTTTGGTTTTTGGCTCCTTGCAGGCGGAAAAGAATATTTTGTAAATTACAAAGATTACGCTGTTTTTGAAAGCGCCTCAATAAGGGATATTGCAAATGTCGTTGAAGACGCAGAAGGAAATTTGCATTGGCCTGCATTGGACGCTGACATAGAATTGAAAGCGTTGGAAAATCCGCAAGACTACCCGCTTTCTTATAAATAACTATTCCTTTAGAATCTTGTCCAGAGCTTTAGTCATGGCGCGGCGAACGTCGTCAACAACTTCTTCGGTTATTTGCGCGCGAATCCGCTCGTTTTTGGGCGTTTCTTCTATGACAATTGGCTTTGTGTCGTGGGGAACGAAAAGCTGGTAAACTTCAACGCCTAGGGCGGCGGCAAGCTTGGAGAGAGATTTTTTGCTGACCCATTTTCTGTGCCCTTCGATGCCATTCACCAACTGAACGGAAACTCCCGCTTTTTCCGCCAAGGCCTCTTGCGTCATTTTTCCGCGGAATTTCTTAATATTCAAGGAAAGAACGTTTGCCAACTCAATTTCTGTCATACCTACTTATAGTGGAATTTTATTAATATATACACTTGCTTTTAGGATAATTATGCGCTATTATACTAATAGTGGAATTTCATTTTTTACACTTATTGGAGGAAGTAAATGAGCGCAATGAGCGATGTTGAAAAAAGCGTAAAGGACTACAACACAAAAACAGCGCAACTGTGGAAAATTGAGTCCGCAAAATTAATCGACCAATACAAAGGCAACAAAAAGGATTTTGAAAAAGTCCTTCATGACGTTGTCGGAAGAGGCAGCGGAGTCCTAAGAAACATCAAGACAGAAGACTTTCCGAATTTTTCAGAATATGTCAGAAAAAATCTTTCTAAAATAGAAGCCGGAAACTTCGACATCTTTTCCGTAGAAGAATTTTCCGGAAAAAAGCCGACATCGTTCATCTCAAAAATTTGCCACATCGTAAATCCCCAAAAATACCCCCTAATCTGGGACACGAACGTAAAAAAAACTTTAAAAATAGGCGAGAGCAAAACGAAATGGGAAGAAAAAATTTCTGAACTGACGCAACAGCTAACTGGCAAAGAGAAGGAAGAGATATATGAGTACGATTCAAAACTTTGGTCTGAAGAGACCATCTAATTAGTTATTCAGGAGGTAATTATATGAATAAACTTATTTTTGGTTTGGTTGGTTGTGTAGTAATTTTCGCGTCTTGCTCAAATTCAGCGGGAAATCCTGCGTTGGCGTTGATTCTTACAACTGCTCCTACGCAGCCTGAAACGACAGTTACAACAACGCAGTATCCTAAGAAGTCTACAGTTTATCAGGAAGACAACTCTGGAACTCACAAGGTTGATTTTTCAAGCAAAGTTGATTTAACAGGTTATCATGAAATTCCGAAAGATTCAGAATATGGCGTTAACTGGGTTTACATCAGCAAGTCAACTTTTGAGAAGAGTCTTACAGAAGTTGATCCTGCTGTTAAGTATCTTCCTATCAGATGGTTTGAACATCATTATTCTAATGTTCTAGGTTATAAACTTAGCTGTGAGTCAAAAATATCAGATAATTGTGAGAGTTTTTATAAGTGCGTTCCGTATGTGAAGAATGGGCTTGATTATAGAGCTTATGCAAATAGTGAATCAATATGGGTTCTTAATTCTCAGATGACTGAAAAAATTGGCACTGCAAGTATAGGTTATAGAATATATCCAAAAACAGAAAGTTCTGATGAAAGGACAGAACAATCCGGCGGCGATTTCAAGTGTGAACAGTACTTTCCAGAATGGAAATATCTGGAGCGCTAAAAAATTAAGGTCATAATAAAACACCCTGTGAGCCTTTCAAATTATTGGTTTGCAGGGTGTTTCTATGTTATCGGCAAAAGCCCACCATACAAACAACAAGCGCTCCTCCAACTTTCCCCTAAAAATTCTTTGCGATTTTTCCAAAAAAACGCTAAAAAATGAATAAAAATTCCTACCTTATAGTCGGAGGAAAAAATGATTTCGACTATAAAGCCATTTGAAGAGTTGGAG
>CADCCO010000119.1 GCA_902799965.1 uncultured Spirochaetaceae bacterium | reverse complement strand
GGAGAGCAAGAAACGTAGTTCAAGCCAAGCTTGTAGCAGAGAGCGATAGAAGCGGGGTCTCCGCCGTGCTCGCCGCAGATTCCAAGGTGCAAGTCAGACTTGACTGAGCGTCCCTTTTCTTCCGCGATTCCCATCAAAGCGCCGGGGCCGTCTTCGTCCAATGTGGTGAAGGGGTCTTCGGCCAAGATGTTCTGCTTGAGGTAAGAGTCGATGAACTTAGAGTAGTCGTCGCGGCTGAAGCCGAACGTTGTCTGAGACAAGTCGTTTGTTCCGAATGAGAAGAAGTCGGCGTACTCGGCCAACTTGTCCGCTGTAAGGGCGGCGCGGGGGAACTCAACCATAGTTCCAATCTCAAACTTGAGCTTGGTTCCCTTGGCCTTGTTTACCTTCTCGATGATGGCCAAAGCCTGCTCGCGAATCTGCTTGACTTCGTTGGCGCTTACTACGTTCGGAATCATGATCTGAACGTTGTGCTTGACGCCTTCGCGGTCCAAGCGGGCTGTAGCCAAAGCGATGGCTTCAACCTGTGTCTCGTAAATCTCAGGATATGTGATGGCCAAGCGGCATCCGCGGTGGCCAAGCATCGGGTTGTGCTCGTCAAGGGCGGCAACCTTTTCGGCCAACTTGTCGCGGTTAACGTCAAGCTTCTTGGCAAGAGCCTTGAGCTCGGCGTCAGAGTGGGCCTGGATGAACTCGTTGAGCGGCGGGTCGAGCAAGCGGATAGTAACCGGGCGTCCTTCCATTGTCTTGATGATTTCGTAGAAATCTTTTTCCTGCAAAGGAAGAATGGCCTTGAGGTTTTCCTTGCGCTCTTCTGTCGTGTCGGAAATAATCATCTTCTGGAAAGAAGTGAGCTTGGGCTCGTCGAAGAACATGTGCTCTGTGCGGCAAAGACCGATGCCGGCGGCTCCAAAGCGGAACGCGTCTTTTGCGTTCTGCGGAGTGTCTCCGTTGGCGCGAACTTCAAATCCGGCAACTTTCTTTCCGCTGGCTGTTGTGCGAACTGAACCCTTGCGGATTTCGTCGGCCCAGCCAAGGAACTTTTCGAGGTCCTTGCTCAATGTGGCGGGAGCTACAGGAACAACTCCGTCGTAAACCTTTCCTGTTGATCCGTCGATTGTGAGGAAGTCGCCTTCCTTGTAAACGTGGTCGCCGATGACAACTTTTCCGCCATTGAACTTAACGGCAGAGCATCCGCAAACACAAGCTGTTCCCATTCCGCGGGCAACAACGGCGGCGTGCGATGTGCGTCCGCCAGTAGAAGTCAAGATGCCCTGGGCAACGGCCATGCCGGCGATGTCGTCCGGAGAAGTTTCCTTGCGAACCAAGAGAACCTTCTTTCCTTCCTTAGACCAAGCGACAGCGTCGTCGGCTGTGAACACGATCTGTCCGCATCCGGCTCCCGGAGAAGCGTTAAGGCCGGCGGCGATTTCCGTGGCCTTCTTGACAGCGGCGGGATCCAACTGCGGAAGAAGCAACTGGTTCAACTGTGTGGGCTCTACGCGGAGCAAAGCCTCTTCTTTTGTGATGAGCTTTTCGGCAACCATGTCAACGGCCATCTTGACGGCGGCGGCGCCTGTGCGCTTTCCGTTGCGGCACTGGAGCATGTAGAGCTTTCCTTCTTCTACTGTGAACTCCATGTCCTGCATGTCGTGATAGTGCTTCTCCAAGCGGTTGCGGATTGTGCAAAGCTGGTCGTAAATCTTCTTGTTTGTCTTTTCAAGCTGAGCGAGCTTCTGAGGAGTGCGGATGCCGGCAACTACGTCTTCGCCCTGAGCGTTCATAAGGTATTCGCCCATGAACTCGTTTACGCCTGTTGAAGGATCGCGGCTGAAGGCAACGCCGGTTCCTGATGTGTCGCCCTTGTTTCCGAATACCATTGACATAACGGTAACGGCTGTTCCCTTAAGGGCGCCTTCTTTGATTCCGTTCAATTCGCGGTACTTGATGGCGCGGGGGTTCATCCAAGAGCCGAATACGGCGCCGATGGCTCCCCACATCTGCTTCTGCGGATCCTGGGGGAAGTCCTCGCCCTTCTCTCTCTTGTAGAGAATCTTGTACTTGCTTACGATTTCCTTGAGTTCGTCAGTCGTGAGCTCTGTGTCCTGCTTGATTCCGCGGTGAGACTTGACTTCGTCGATGATCTTTTCGAACTTGGCGTGCTCAACGCCCATAGCTACGTCGCCGAACATCTGGATAAAGCGGCGGTAGGCGTCCCAAGCGAAGCGGGGGTTGCCAGTTTTGGCGGCAAGTCCTTCAACTGACTTGTCGTTCAAGCCGAGGTTCAAGATTGTGTCCATCATGCCGGGCATAGAGATGGCGGCTCCAGAGCGAACTGAAACAAGGAGCGGGTCCTTTTCGTCGCCGAGCTTCTTTCCCATGACCTTTTCCAATTTGGCGAGGTACTTGGCCACTTCGCCGTTGGGTCCTTCAAGGCCGGCCGGGTACTTTCTTCCCAACTTGTAGTATTCCTGGCACACGTCCGTTGTGATTGTGAATCCAGGAGGAACAGGAAGGCTCAACGGGGCCTTAGCCATTTGAGCAAGGTTCGCGCCCTTGCCGCCGAGATCGGCGCGCATCGACTCATCGCCGTCCGCGTCGCCATTGCCGAAAAAGTAAACATACTTGGTTTTTGCCATGGTAGGTATCACTCCATAAAAATAGATATATAGAGAATATTTTACTTCAAAGATTGTATATTGTCAATTGAATTTCCCACAAAAAATATGGCGAAAACGGCGATTTAGCGCTATAATTCCCCTTATGGAAAACACAAAAAGAGAGACTTTCAAGTCTAGAATCGGATTCATTATGACGGCGGCGGGTTGCGCCATTGGATTGGGAAACGTGTGGCGCTTCCCCTTTATTACCGGACAGTACGGAGGCGCGGCCTTCGTGCTTTTTTACCTGCTTTTTTTGGTCATTTTGGGCCTGCCGGTTATGACGATGGAATTCGCGGTTGGCCGCGCCAGCGGAAAGAGCGCCGTCCGCTCCTTCCACGCGCTGGAGCCGAAGGGAAGCCAATGGCACCAGTACGGCCATTTTGCCGCCGCCGGAAACTACCTTTTGATGATGTTTTACACGGCGGTCGCGGGCTGGATGTTCGCCTACACGCAAAAAAGCGCGCAAGGCCTTTTTGCCGGAGCCGCGCCCGAACAAGTCGCCCAAGCCTTTGGCGACATGCTGGCCAACCCCGGCGAACAAATATTCTGGATGGCCTTTGTGACGCTGGCCGGCTTTTTGATTTGCTTGGGCGGATTGAAGAACGGCGTTGAAAAAGCGTCCACGATAATCATGACAAGCCTTTTGGTCTTGATGCTGCTTTTGGTGGCGCGCGCGGTCACGCTCCCCGGCGCGGGCAAGGGCTTGGAGTTCTACCTAAAGCCTGACTTTTCAAAGATGGTTCAAAACGGAATCGGCGAAGTGATTTTCGCGGCGATGGGCCAAGCCTTCTTTACCCTTTCTTTGGGAATCGGAGCCATTGCGATTTTCGGAAGCTACATCGACAAGGAAAAGTCCCTTGCCGGCGAAGCGACGACCGTAATAGCGCTGGACACTTTCGTGGCGCTTATGGCGGGCTTCATCATTCTTCCGACTTGCTTCGCCTTTGGGGTGAACCCAGGCCAGGGACCGGGACTGATTTTCGTCACCCTGCCGAACATCTTCAACACGATGCCTTTGGGCCGCTTGTGGGGAACGATTTTCTTTGTCTTTATGTCGTTCGCGGCGCTTTCAACGGTAATCGCGGTTTTTGAAAACATCATCGCTTTTTCGATGGACGCGCGCGGCTGGTCAAGAAGCAAGGCGGTTTGGGTGAACATGGTTGTCGTCTTTGTTCTTTCGATTCCGTGCGTGCTGGGCTTTAACCTTTGGAGCGGATTTTCAATTCCGGGCATCGGCGGCGTCCAGGACATCGAAGACTTCATCGTGTCCAACAACTTGCTTCCGCTCGGCTCGCTAATCTACGTGATTTTCTGCGTGTCCAAGCGCGGCTGGGGCTGGGAAAACTTCCTTGCCGAAGCCAACGCCGGAAGCGGACTTAAGTTCTCGCCCGCCCTGCGCTTTTACGCCAAGTGGATTTTGCCGATTATCATCGTCGCCATCTGGCTAGTCGGCTACGCGCAAAAGTTTTTTATAAAGTAAAAAAAATCGGCGGCCCGCAGCGTCCGCAAGGACGCGGCGAAACCGCTCGAAACAACTATTAAGGTCTTACAAGCAACGGCACGAGCGGCCTATTCCTTAAATATCGCCTTGACTTCCTTGGCGTAAAGCTCG
>CADCCO010000118.1 GCA_902799965.1 uncultured Spirochaetaceae bacterium | reverse complement strand
CTCAAGCAAGGCCTTTGTGTCCAAGCCTGTGTCGCGTTCTGTTCCCTTGAGCATCTCTACGACTGTCTCTGTCGGAGAGTGGCTTGTTCCCATTGACATGGAAGAAATCGCCGTGTCCAAAACGTCGGCGCCGGCTTCCGCGCCCTTAAGAAGCGTGGCGACAGAAAGGCCCGTCGTGGCGTGAGTGTGGATTTCCACCGGAAGGTCAACCTTGGCCTTGATAGCCTTTACCAAGTCGTAGGCGGCGTAAGGCTTCAAAAGGCCTGACATGTCCTTGATGCAGATTGAGTCGGCGCCAAAGTCGGCGTAAGTCTTTGCGAGTTCGGCGTATTTTTCGATTGTGTGGAAAGGAGTCACGGCGTAAGAAATCGCCATCTGAACGTGCTTGCCTGACGGCGTAAGAAATCGCCATCTGAACGTGCTTGCCTGTCTTTTTGGCGGCCTTTGTGGCGCATTCCATGTTGCGGGGGTCGTTGCAAGCGTCAAAAATGCGGAACACGTCGATTCCGTTTTTGGCGGCCGTCTCGACGAACTTTTCAACGACGTCGTCGGCGTAGTGGCGGTAGCCCAAGAGGTTTTGGGCGCGCAAAAGCATCATGATCTTTGAGTTGGGAAGCGCGGCGTGAAGCTTTCTCAAGCGCTCCCAGGGGTCTTCGTTCAAAAAGCGGATGCATGAGTCGTAAGTGGCTCCGCCCCATCCTTCGATGGCCCAATAGCCGATCTTGTCCATCTTTTCGCAAATCGGAAGCATGTCCGCCGTCGTCATGCGGGTGGCGTGAAGCGACTGGTGCGCGTCGCGAATCGCAAGTTCTGAAATCTGTATTTTTTTGGCCATATTGTTTCTCCTTAAAAAAGCCTTTTATTTTTTATTGAATTGAATTCTACAAGTCGCCCTTTGATTTTAGCGCGGCGGCAATCGCGGCAACGACAGCCTTTTGGTCAGCTTGCGGCGCGGCAGGAGCGCCGGGCGCTGCGGAAGCGGACGCGGTTTTTGCCGGAGCGTCTTTGTCCAATTTTAACGCGTGAAGAATGGCCTGCAAAAGATACATGCAGACAATCATAATGACAAGAAAGCTGAATACAACGCCCATTCCTAAGAGCGTCAAGATTCCGCTTTGGCCGAGCATTTGCTCTACGTTCATATTTCCCCCAAAAAAAAGCCGATTACTACAATTATAGCCTATTTTTTGTTTTTGTTCAATATGAACTAGGAAAGAATTTCTTCGACGGCGGCGCAAATTTCTGAAAGCGGCGCGTAAAGGCGCTTTGTCTCAGGAAGGCTGTTCAAGAAAATCTTTCCGTACCGCTTTTCCATAATGCGCTTGTCCAAAACAACGACAGCGCCCTTGTCGCTTGAGCGGCGGACCAAACGGCCAAAGCCCTGCCGAAATTTTATGACCGCTTCGGGAACGCTAAGCTCCATAAAAGAAGAGCCGCCGCGCCGCTCGACTTCTTCCGACCGCGCCGCAAAGACAGGATCGTTGGGCACGCTAAACGGAAGCTTTACGATAATCACAAGGCTTAGCGCGCTTCCGGGAACGTCTATTCCCTGCCAAAAAGAGTCGGTGGCAAAAAGAGCCGCCGCGCCGTCAGCCTTGAATTTGTCCAAAAGCCTAAAGCGGTCGTCGTCGCCCTGCTTCATCACGTTGACTCCGCTTTTGACCAATTCGTACTGGCACGTGCTGTGGGCGCTTTTGAGCGAATCGTAGGACGTGAACAAAACCAGCGCGCGGCCCTTTGAGGCCTTGATCAATTTTATAAGCGCAAGCTCCACATAGCGCTGGAACTCTATGTTGTCCGGAAACGGCATGTCGCTTGGACAGGCCAACAAAACGTTTTTTTCGTAGGGAAAGGGCGAGTCAAAGGCCGCGCTTTTCAGCCGCTCGCCTTCCGCAAAAGAAAGGCCAGTCCTTCGCGTCCAAAAGTCAAAGCTGCCAGAAATTTTCAGCGTGGCGCTAGCGCAGACGACGCTTTCCATCGGCTCAAAAACGCCCGTGTTCATAAGGGGCGCTATGTCAAGCGGCGTTCTTGAAAACACAACATAGAACGGAAGGCCGTCCTTTGCGAATTCTTCGCTAAGGCGGATTTTTTGCGCCCAAAAAACTTGATCGCTCTTTTCGTCCCAAAAGCTAAAGTCACGGCAAACGCCCGCCGCCTCGTCCAAGCGCCGCAAAATTGCCTTTGTTTCCCAGTAGGCGTTTTCCGTTTTGTCCTCGTCGTTAAGGCCGTCGCAAACTTCGCGGACAAGCGCGACCAAGCGGCTTATGTCGCCGGCAAGGCTGGAAAGCAAGGAAATTATTGGCGAAAAAGCGGCGGCCGTTTTTTGGCAAAGGCGGACTGTCCATTCGCGCTCCATAAGGTCAAGGGCGGCGGTCTCCAAGCTTTTTATGCCGTCCTTAATTCTGTCCGCGGCTTCCCCTATTTTTTCGGTGTTGTCAGGCCCGTTGGACAAAGCCGTCAAAGTAAAGACGTAGCCCGCAAGGCTTTGCCTTCGCTCCCGGTAAAGAAGGTTCAGCTGTTTGATTATTTTAAAGCGCGAAACTTGCGCGCTGAAAAAGCTAGTGGCCGCGGACTCTATTCCGTGCGCCTCGTCAAAGACAATCCGCTTGTAGGGCGGCAAGACCGCCGCGTCGTCGTAGCCAACGGCGTTCATGCGGCTTTCTATGTCGGCGAACAAAAGGTGGTGGTTGACGACCAAAATCTGCGCGTCGCTCGCCTCCTTGCGCGCGGCCATCACAAAGCACTTGTCGCGGTAGGGACAATGAAGGCCCATGCAAGCGTCGCTTTCGGAACACAGGCGGCCCCACAAGCCTTCGCTGGGACTAAAGGCAAGGTCGCTTTTGCTTCCAGTGGGAGTCGACTCGGCCCACTCGGAAATTCTTTCAAGCGCCTCGGTTTCGGTAGTGAAAAGGTCGCGCTCTTTTTTAAGGTCGTTCAAGCGGCGAAGGCAAACGTAATTTGCGCGGCCCTTTAGAAGAACGGCTTTTATTTCCAAGCCCAAAATTTTCTTGGCGGCCGGAATGTCCTTTTCGCTAAGCTGCTGCTGCAAGTTTATCGTGCCGGTGGAAACAACTACGCGCTCCTTGTTCTTCGCAGCCCAAAGCATCGCGGGAATAAGGTAGGCAAAGCTTTTTCCTACGCCGGTTCCAGCCTCAAAGGCCGCGATTGAATTTTCGTTAAAGGCGCGGGCGACGTTTTTTAAAAGCTCGACTTGAACCGGCCGCTCCTCAAAGCTCTCCGACATTTTGCTAAGCGGGCCGCCGGCGCTAATAAAGGCCGCCGCGTCATCCTCGTCAAGCATCTCCATCTTTTTTGGCGCGACCGGCTCCATCACCGCGTAAAGGTTTTTCACCTCGTTGTCAACGATGTAAAAGCCCGAAAGGTTTTCGTTGGCGCGGGAAGCGCAGGACATGTCGGCGGCGCTTGGCGTCAAGTTTCCGCCGGGGTGGTTGTGGATAAAAACGCAAGGCTCGCGCGTCTCAAAAAAATTTATGTCGACGCTATGCTCGTTTCCGCGCGCGCAAGCCTTTATGGAAGTGACTATAAGATTTTCGTTAAAAGCGCCGACAAAGAAAACTTCGTTCCCGCCCGCGTCTTGAATTTCGCGCCGCATCTTTATGATTGCCGGCATCGAAATCCGCTCTTCCGCCTTCATTTTCCCACCCAAAAAAAAAGCGCCAAAGCTTAAGCTAAGGCGCTGTCATCTCCTACGGGAATTGAACCCATGTTGTCGGGATGAAAACCCGATGTCCTAACCACTAGACGAAGGAGACATAAGTCATTTCTGACTTTATGTAATATATCAGTTCATAAACCTTTAGTCAATAGCTCCATCCCTGAACTTAAACTTAAGGCCAAGGCAAAGACAGATGAGAAGGGGGTCGCACATTTCCAACTGAAAGCAAAAAAACTTCGTCTCTGGAAACCTCTCGATCCCAAACTCTACGAAGTCTGCATCAGTGCGAATGAAGATATAATTACCGACAGAATAGGCTTCCGCAGCATATCCGTCGATGGCACCCGCATCCTCGTAAACGGTGAGGAGACCTTCCTCAAGAGCATCTCCTTCCATGAAGAAATCCCCATGGAAAAACGCCGGGCATGCACCGCTAAGGATGCCCGGACGCTTGTAGATGCAGCCCTTGAACTTGGCTGCAATGCCATCCGCCTTGCACATTACCCGCAAAGCGAATACATCGTACGCTATGCCGAGGAAAAGGGGCTGCTGATCTGGGAGGAAATACCCCTGTGGCAAGGGATAGACTTCTCCAATGAGAATACTTACAAAAAAGCGGAGAAGTACCTTTGGGAGATGATTGCGCGGGACCGCAACCGATGCGCCATCGGTTTCTGGAGCATCTCCAATGAGACCAGGCCGGCAACGGACAGGGATGCTTTCCTGAGCCGTCTGCTGGATTACGGCCGCTCGCTGGATTCATCCCGCCTGTTCACTTCTGCATTCGATGTGGCATTTTTTATCCCCGAAGCGGACGAGTTCCAGATGAAGGATGGATTCGCCGGGAAACTGGACTTGATCGGCATAAATAAATACATGGGATGGTATGCCAAATGGCCCAAGCCTGCAGCAGAGATACGCTGGAATGTCTTTACCGATAAACCTCTGGTTATCAGTGAGTTCGGATGCGAGGCCCTGGCCGGGCGCACGGGCGATGCCGATGTCGCCAGTTCCTGG
>CADCCO010000117.1 GCA_902799965.1 uncultured Spirochaetaceae bacterium | reverse complement strand
CTTTTCGCTTTTTAGGGAACGCAACTGGGGCCTTATAATTTACGACGAAGTCCACTTGCTGCCCGCTCCGGTCTTTAGGGTTGCGGCGGAACTGCAGGCCACGCGCCGTGTCGGTTTGACGGCGACGCTTGTCCGCGAGGACGGCTGCCAGGGCCACGTCTTTAGTTTGGTCGGCCCCAAGCGCTACGACGTTCCGTGGAAAGACTTGGAAAAAACTGGCTTTATCGCAAGCGCCGAATGCGTGGAGCTTCGCGTCGATTTGCCGGTGGCGTTGGAAATGGAATACGCGATTGCCTCGCCGCGCGAAAAGCACAAAATCGCCGCGACCAATCCCGCGAAAATTTTGGCCGCGGAAAAATTGGTGGAACAAAATCCTGACGACAAAATCTTGATCATCGGCCAGTACTTGGACCAGCTGCAAGAAATGGCCGCCCTGCTTGGCGTTCCAATCATCACAGGAAAAACTCCCAGCGCCGAGCGCGAAAAAATTTACGGCGACTTTAAGAGCGGCGCGATTCGCGTTTTGGTCGTTTCAAAAGTGGCCAACTTTGCGGTGGACTTGCCGGACGCTTCGATGGCGATCCAGCTTTCGGGAACTTTTGGAAGCAGGCAGGAAGAGGCGCAGCGGCTTGGGCGCATTTTGCGGCCCAAGGAACGCGTTTCAAAATTTTGGACAATCATCACGCGAAAAACCAGCGACGAAGATTTTGGAAGCAACAGGCAAAAATTTTTGGCGGAGCAAGGCTATTCCTACAGAATAGTTTTGAACGCCGACCAACTGGCGGCGCAAAATGGTTAAGAACGAAGTGGCTCTCTGGCGCGAATATTTTTTGCGGCTGGACGACAAGCAATTTTTGACCCTCATGCGCCTGTATCTTGGCGAGATTAAGACACCATACAACAAGCAAAATTTGATAGAAAGCCTGGAAGCGTTTTTGCGCCGCGAGGAGACAAAGAAAAACATTTTGGCGCTGCTTTCCGACGCGGACACGCAAGTTTTGTGCGCGATAAAATTCATTCCGGGCGCCACGCTTTCAAAGCTGCAGGAATTTTTTAAGGCGGAACTTTTTTGCGAAGCGCTTGAAGACATTTTGCGCGAGTTTAAGGCGCGCCTTTTGATTTACGAGCAGCCGGTGGCCTACGGCCTTTCTAAGGCGCTAAAGATAAATCCATTTTTGGCGCCCGCGTTGGACGACGCCTTGAAGCTGGAGGAACTGATTCCGGAATGCGACGGGCCGGAAAAGCGTTTGGGCGCGGAATGCGTCGGCGCGGAGTTTGTCGCGTCGTATTTGTCTTTTGTGGCAAAAAATCCCAAGCTTTGCAAGCTGGACGGAAGCTTTAAGAAAAAGGCCGAAAGCGACATAGAAGAAAAGTTTCCGGGCCGTTTGGAAAAGGCGCGCTTGCTTACAAGGGCTTTGGAAAATCTTTTGATTCTAAAGGACAAGGAAGGCGTTTTTGAAGTTGACTGGAAGCGCGCCAAAAGCTTTGCGCAAATGGACGCGCAGTCGCAGGCGATGTATTTGCTCGCGTCGGTTTCGGCGCGCTACAGCAGGACAAAAACCAAGTTTTATTCGCAAGTCTTTTTGGACGCACTAAAATCCGTTCCGGCCAAGGGCTTTAAAAGCGGAGCTTTTTTGCGCTGCGCCTACTTGCTTTGCTGCAAGGAAAGCGGGCAGGAAGACTCTTTTGTCGGCTCGCAAAGCCGCTTTGCGCGAATCATCCAGTCGCATAGGCAGGAGGAAGCCGACCTGCGCGGAAATTCCAACGGCGCTTTTTTTGAGCGCATGTTGGAGCAGGCGGAAGTGTTTGGCTTCGCGCTTTTTGAAGACGCTGGCGAAAGCGTTGACGGCGGAGCGAGCGGTGGCGCGAGCGCGAATGACGGCGACGGCGAAAAAATAATTTACAAGAACCCGCGCTTTTTTGAGAGCCGCGTTCCGCCAAAAAACATCGCGATGGTAAACGTTGACTCAGGCTTTAGCTTGACTTTGATGCCGGGCTTTGGCCTTGCGCGCGTTTTGGAAATCGCAGTTTTTTCCGACCTAGTGAAGTTTGACACTGTGGTTCAGTTTGAGATAAACCAAAGTTCCGTCATACGAGCCTTTGACCAGGGACTTGGAGCGGAACAAATCATAAACATTCTAAAGGACAATTCAAATTTCGCAGTGCCTGAGGCGCTGGAATTTTCGATCAAGGAATGGGAGGCCAACTACAAGTCGATTTGCGTTTACAAGGGCTTTGTCCTAAAGGTGAGCCAAGAGCGCAGTGAGGCCTTGCTTCACAATCCAAATTTAAAGAAGCGCGTTTTGGAACGCTTGGCGCCGCAAGTTTTTTTGCTTGATTGCAAGGACGAAGACGAAGTCGCCGCGCTGTTAAAAAATTGCGGCGTGGAGAACATCGGAAAAATCAAGGGCGCGGAAGACGAGCCTGAATTGACGGGCTTTGTTCCGCTAAAAGAAAGCGAGGCGCTTGCGGGCGCGGAAGCGGGCGCCAAAAAAACCGGGCGCAATCAAGAAAGCGAAAAGCGCTTGCAAAAAATTTATTCCCAGATAGAAACGCTGGATTTGGACGAAGAGCAAAAAGACGTTTTGCGAAACATCGCCAGCGCCAAAATGATTGTGAACGACTCGCAGCTTTGCGCTCCGGCGATTCCGCTTGAAAAAAATTCCGCGCAAGGAATGGACTACGAAGGAAAGCTTCACGTGATTGACCAAGCGATAAAAGAAGGCGAGCAAATAATTTTTAGGCTTTCCAAAAAGGCCAAGCTTGTCACAGGCTTTCCGATTGGAATCGACAGGAACAGTTTTGAGGACGGCGTTTACCTGAACGTTTTTGTGGGCAAAGAGCAAAAGGAAATTTCAATCGGAAAGATTGAGTTTGTCCAACGAGTGAAAAAAGGTAAGGAAGCGATTTATGCAAAAGAAAATCACCACAGCCCTTTTTGACTGCGACGGCGTTTTGATTAATTCGGCGGCGGACATCAGCGACGCGGTCAACGCTACGTTAAAGCGTTTTAGAATGAAGGAATTGTCGTACGCAAAGCTTCGAACATTCGTAGGAAACGGAGCGCGCGTTTTGATTGAGCGGGCGATAAGGACTTCAAAGGGCTTGCCGCTTGACGCTCCGCTCCCGGTTGAAGAAAAGCGCTGCCAGGAAATTTTAAGCTATTATTTGGACTACTACTATTCCCACGCGATCATAAAGACAAAACTCTATCCAGGTTTGGTCGCATCCTTGTCGCGCCTTTATGACGCAGGAATAAAAATGGGAATCGTTACCAACAAGCCTACAAACATTTTGCTTGAGATTTTGGAATACTTTAAAATCGAAAAATATTTTGGCGCCTTTATTGGCGGCGACAAAGTCAAAAAGCTAAAGCCCGCTCCCGACGGAATCGTCATGGCGCTAAAGGAATTGGGCGCAAAGCCTAGCCAAGCGGTTATGGTCGGCGACAGCTACACCGACATCGGAGCCGGCCACGCCGCCGGAACTTTGACCGCCGCCTGCCTAAAGGGGATGGGCGACAAAAAGGCGATGCTCGCGCAAAAACCCGAAGTCCTTTTGGGCTACGCCGCTGAAATCGCTCCGGCGATTATGCTTGCCAACGCGGCGGCGAAAGGTTACTGAATTATTGACGGCGCGACTCGTTCCACCGCTTCAAAAATGATGATGTCCGGCTTGTATTGCAAGACATAATCTTTGTCCTCTTCGCTGAATCGCCGCCAATGATATTCCGCCTCTGAAAAAAACGGCGACACAAAAGGCTCTAACGCGGAAAAAAACGAATCGCGAAAAATTATGGCGCGAGGTAGTGTTGGATCAGCGCCTTTTGTGTGAACACCGTCACGACCTTCATTTCTTATGTAGGTATAAAAATTATCGATTTTTTGATTAGCCGGAGAAAGCGTTACTTGCGTGCTTTTTGCGTTTTTTATTTTTAGCATTGGAAGAATGTCGCCGGCTTTCATGCTAGAATCAATTTTCACTTCATATTCAACCTGGGGTAGATTTGCGCTTGGAAAAAAGCCCTGAATTTTTTTGCGCAGCAATAGCGAAGTCAAATAAGCGCCTTTGGGATTCCAATGCGTGTCAGTTTCATAGTATAGGGGATAGTTAAATTCAGTTTTTTTTGAAATCAGGTAATCGCGTGGAAAAATGTATGGCGCGTTTAGTTCATCAAAAATTTTTGTCATTTGATCCGCACGGGTGAATCCTTCGGGTCGGTCAAAGAGATAATTTTCAGGATAAACTGAATGTTTGTTTGGGCATATTAAAAAAAGATATTTTATTCCATTTGAATCACACCAATTCATTGTATTTTTTATTTTGTTTTTTAAAGACGTCAATTCGTTTTTATCAAGCAAGTTTGCTTTAAAAAAGTCATTAAGATTGTTTCCGTCCTCCAAAAAATAAAACCAACCGTTCTGTCCTTGCAACGCTTTTTCATTTGCGGTAAGGGAATTTGCATGGAGAACTTTGTCAACAGCATTATTTAATTCAATCAATTTGTTCCGGCCGCCAAATCTGTCGGCGAAGTAATCGTCATATTCAGAAAATATTTTTTCATTAAAATTGTTGTCTTTAAATAGAGTTGGCTTTGAGGCAAGAGCGCGATTTTCTTTTTCGGAAATAGTTCCTTTTAGGTTGAATTTTAAAATGGGAAAAGCAAAAATCATAAGAATGCAAAGAATGAAAACGACTTGAATGATTTTTTTCATATTAAAACCTGAAGTAAATGAATGGGTTGTAAGAATTGTCCGCAAGATTTGCGTAGCACAAAAGCAAGAGACAACCAAGTGAAAAATATTTTACGGCCATAAGTATTGTAGACATGACCTCATTTTTTGAATAGAAGAATTTTATTTTTCGCCACCATGGGAATGAAAAAAGAATTCCTATGGACGCTAAAATAAAAAATTTTGCGTCAAGAGACATAGGCAAAAGCGGATTTTGAATTATGCTTTTTGCTTGTTCACCAAAAATCGCGCAATTTACTCCGAACATTTTTAATGCGATTTTTATTGAATCTTTTGTTCCTGTTCTGAACAAAACCCAAAGCAAAAGAACCGCCAGCAAAGTGAAGGCGCGATGCAAAACATTTAATGTTGTTGAAGCAAATCTATTTATGAATGAACGATTTTCTTTTATTGATTGTTCATTTTTTACAAGACTACGTTCCGCTGTCATAAGCGTTCCATGGGCCAAACCCCACAAGACAAAGTTGAACGCCGCGCCATGCCAAAGACCAGTTGTAAAGAAAACTATGAAGCGGTTCAAAATGGTTCTCGCTTTTCCTTTGCGGTTTCCTCCAAGCGGGATGTAAACATAATCGCGGAAAAAATTTGTAAGCGAGATATGCCAGCGTTTCCAAAAATCTGTGATGCTGGAAGCTGCATAAGGGTAGTTAAAATTTTCCAGCAACTCAAAACCGAACATTCTTGCAAGTCCAATTGCCATGTCGGAATAGCCGGAAAAGTCATAGTAAATTTGCAATGTGTATGCAATTGCCGCAATCCAAGACAAATAAGTTCCATAAGACATAATTTGAGCTTCATAAATTTTATCGGCCACAATTGCCATTGAATTGGCGATTAAAATTTTCTTGCTTAAGCCGAGAATAAATCTTTCCAAGCCGTTTGCGAATTGTGGAATCGATTCTTTGCGGCTTTCTATTTGTTCATTTATGTCGTGGTAGCGAACGATGGGGCCTGCGATCAATTGCGGAAAGAATGTTATGTAAAGACCGAGTTTTAAAAGATTTTTTTGAGCAAGTTCCGGATTGCGATAAACATCGACAAGGTAAGAAATTTCTTGGAAAGTGTAAAAAGAAATTCCAATCGGCATCACAAGATTGAGCGCTGTTAGAGGCTGCAGCTTTAGGCTAGTCAGAAGAATGTCGATGATTTTGCAAGTGAAGCCAAGGTATTTAAAAATAAATAACACTCCAATGTTTGCAAGAATTGCAAAAGCCAAAAGCGTTTTTTTCCATTTTGAATCATTTTCAAGCCTTAAGCCAATAATGTAGTTAAAAACAATTGATGCCAACATCAGAAAAACAAATTTCGGCTCCCCCCATGCGTAAAATAACAAGCTGACGATAAAGAGAACCATGTTCTTCCAAATACGGTTTGGGAGAACATAGTAAAGCGTTAAAGTTATGGGCAAAAAGAAAACTAAAAATGTTATGGAACTAAAAAGCATAAAAACCTTTGTTATTGATATTTTATCGAGTTGAAAATCTTTTTACAAGATTATAATTGTCGAAAATAAGTTTAATCGCTCTTGGTTTTTTAGTAGATTGCTTGTATAATTCATTCCATGAAATCCGCGACTGAGAACAATCGCAAACCTAAAAATACGCCTAAGACTGATGGAAAGCCCAAGACGGCGGCGGAAACTGTTCGCAAGCCCAAAAACGCGCCGGACATACTTCAAAAGCGCATTGACTTTAACATTTCTCTTTGCAAAAAAAGCAACGGAATGAAAATAAATTTGCAGCGCGCCGCGCAAAATGTCGTGGAGTTGCAGCGGGGCTTGACTGGAAGCCGCGCCTTGGCCGGGAACGGCTACATGCAAAAGGGAGAGAGCTTGCAAGCCTACTTGCTTTACTACTGGCCAGTGTCTTACGCGCAAACAAAGGCCGCCCTGCAAAAGGCCCCGCGCTTTTTTGAGCGCGTCGCGGAGATAAGCGGACTGGCAGGAACGTCCAGCAATGTTGGAACCGCTTCTAAGGCTAAAAAGCGGGCGATTCGCGTTTTGGATTTGGGCTCGGGGCCGGCTCCCGCGTCGTGCTCGCTTGCCGATTTGGCGCAAGGCCGCGGCGAGCAAAACATGAGCTTTGAATTTTGCCTTTGCGATTCTAGCGGAGACGCGCTAAGCCTGGGCAAAAAAATTTTGGAAGCGGCCTACGCAAAAAACGCCAGCGTCGAAACGCGCGTCTGCAATTTGGAGAACATCTTCCAGCCCAAAAACGGCGCGGCTTTCTTGGACGGCAAAAAATTTGATTTTATAATCGCCTCTCATAGCCTTAACGAATTATGGAAAGGCCAAAAAAATCGCGGGGAAAAAATCGCGGCCCTGCTAAAAAATCTTTCCGCTTGTTTGGACGACGGCGGCCTTATGCTTTTGATGGAGCCCGCGCTTTTGGCCACAAGCCGCGCCTTGATAGAAGCGCGCGATTCTCTTATCGCAAGCGGCCTAAAAGTCGCCTCGCCTTGTTTGCAAAGCGCAAGCCCATGCCCCGCGCTGGAAAACCCCAACGCCACT
>CADCCO010000116.1 GCA_902799965.1 uncultured Spirochaetaceae bacterium | reverse complement strand
AGGTCGTCAATCGTGTAGGCCTCGGCCTTGATGAAGCCTTTTTCAAAGTCGGTGTGGATTACGCCGGCCGCCTTGGGAGCGGTGTCGCCCGCGTGAATCGTCCAGGCGCGGCACTCGTCGGGGCCGCCGGTAAAGAAGGTGGCCAAGCCCATAAGCTTGTAGGTCTGGCGCGCCAAAACGTTGAGGCCCGATTCCTTAAGTCCGACGGCGTCCATAAATTCCTTGCGGTCGGCTTCTTCCTTTATGTCGCTAAGCTCGGCTTCAAACTTTCCGCAAATCACGACGACTTGGCTTCCTTCGTCGGCCGCGATTTTCTTTACAACTTCGACGTACTTGTTGGTTCCTTCGGCGATTGAGTCTTCGTCAACGTTGCAAACGTAGAGCGTGGGCTTTAGCGTCAAAAGGTGCATGTCGTAGAGGGCCAGCTTTTCGTCGTCGGTAAGGTCGGCGACGCGGGCCGGAGTTCCGTTCTGCAAGAGGGGCTTGATTTTCGCCACGCCGCTTGTCCAGGGCGCGAGTTTTTTCTCTTCTTCTTTTCCGAGGGCGCGGATTGACTTGGTGACTTTTTCTTGGCGCTTGGCGATTGTGTCCAAGTCGGCCAAGGCCAGTTCCATGTTGATTGTCAGGATGTCGCTTTCTGGATCGACGGCCGCTTCAACCTTGGCGTCGTCGCGGACGTGCATGATGTCGGGGTCGTCAAAGCAGCGGACTACGTGCGCGATTACGCTTGTTTCGCGGATGTTGGCAAGGAACTGGTTTCCAAGGCCTTCGCCTTGCGACGCTCCCTTTATGAGGCCGGCGATGTCAACGAATTTTACGGTGGCCGGAGTTTTCTTTTTGGGTTGGAAAACGCTGGCGATAAAGTCCAAGCGCTCGTCCGGCAAGTCTACGATTCCGATGTTGGGGTCGATTGTGCAAAAGGGAAAGTTTTCCGCCGCGGCGGGAGCGGCAGTCAGCGCCGAAAAAATAGTGGACTTTCCAACGTTCGGAAGTCCAACGATACCACATTCCAAAGACATAGCAGTTCCTTATAAAAAAATGATGGATTATTATAGATGAAAAGTGGCGTTTGCGCAAGGGCGGGGGAATTTGGGCGTTCCCGCCCTACAGCAGCCTTTCCAGCGGCTTTCCGACTAGGGAAATCGCCGGCCCAAGCAATAGCGACATGGCGATTGAGCCTATGATGGAGCCGCGGATTCCGCCGCAAAGGGTTCCCGCGATGACGCCGGCCAAGACCGCCGACAAGTCAAAAATTATTCTTATTACAAAAAATGGAATCTTTGGAATCCAGCCGCTTATGATTGCCGGCGTCGCGTCGTATGGGGCGACGCCCATGCGCGCGTTCATGTAAATTGCGGCTACGGCCACAAAGAGCAAAAGGCAGACGGAAAATATCGCAAGGCGCGTCGCGAACGTTCCCTCCTGAATGAATTGCGCGAAGCCGACGTTCCGCCAAAGCCAGCGGCAAAAATCGACGACGTAGCCAATCAAGAACATGTTGGCCAATGTGCCAAAGCCTATCATTTGCGCGCCAAAGGCGAACGTGAAAACGAGCATGATTCCGTAGACAAGGACCTGCGTGTTTCCCAAGCCCCAGCCCAGCGCGGCGGCGATGTTCAAATTCATAAAGCTTGCCGGGTCGGTTCCCCAGCCGATTTCAACCAGGACAGAAACAAAGACGCCCATCAAAATTACCGCGGGCAGCATGAAGGCCAGCCGTTTTGCGAAGTTTGGAACGATGAATTGCTTGAAAGAAAATTTCATGCTTGCATTTTAACGGGCTTGCGCCGCTTTTTCAATACTCAGGCCTTTTTGTAGAGCATGCTGGGGCGGCCGCCGGTTTCGTAGTCGATTGTTTCAGTTAAGGCGCGGATTTGGACCAAGTAGTTTAGGTAGTGGCGCACGGTTACGACGGAAAGTCCGAGCTTTTGCGCCACGATGTCGCCCCGCTGCCAGTTGGGGTTTTTGTCAAACCATGCTTTTATGTTTTCCAGCGTTGGTTTTTGAATGCCCTTGGGGTAGGCGGGGCGGGCAAGAGATTCGTCCGCGGCAGAGCCAGAGGCGGCCGCCCTTTTTGGGCTTGCTGCCGTTCCCGAAAGTATTGTGTCGATGCTGTTTTGGTCGAGAGAGCCGCCTTTCTTTCCGCTAAGGGCTTCGGCCTTTGCCGCGAATTTTTCAAGCGCGACTTGGAAGCGTTCCATCGCGAAAGGCTTTACAAGATAATCTACTACGCCAAGGTTCATCGTCTTTTCGAGCGTCGCGGTGTCGTTGGCGGCGGTGACCATAATCACTTCGGTCTGGATGTTTTGCTCGCGGATTTTTTTTAGGGTTTCCACGCCGTCCATGTAGGGCATGTAAACGTCAAGCACCACAAGGTCCACTTTGTTCTTGGACAAAAATTCCAGCGCGTCCTTTCCGTTCCTGCAAATTCCCGCCGAAACAAAGTTGGGATTTTTTGTCGCGTACTGCTCGTTTATCATCGCGACCATCGGGTCGTCTTCGATTATCAAAACTTTGTAGCTCATCTCGTCCGCCTCACAACGCGCCCTTTTTGCTTTCGAGCGTCACCATAAAACAAGTTCCGCTTCCAACTTGCGACTCAAAGCTGATCGATCCGCCCAAACTTTCCACCAGCTGCTTTGTGTGGTAGAGGCCCACTCCGCGTCCGCTTCCTTTTGTGGAAAAGCCGTTTTCAAAAATCCGCTCTCCGATTTCGTCTGGAATTCCGGGGCCTGTGTCCTTTACGGTGATCAGCATTTTTCCGGGAGCGGTCATCACGCAAAAATGGAGTTCGCGCGGCGAGGCGGAAATTTCTGCCGGAGCGTTCATCGCGTCAAGCGCGTTGTCAATCAAGTTTCCTGTAATAGTGACCAGCGCTTCCGACGGAACGTAAATGTCCTTTGAAACAAAATGCGTGTTTTGGTCCAAGATAAAGCGGACGTTGCATTCGCAGGCGCGCGCGATTTTTCCGATAAGAAGCGCGGCGAAGGAGGGGTTTTCAATCGCGTTCATTACCGAGCTTACCGTTTGCCGTTGGATGATCGAAATGTTTTCTATGTAGCCCTGCGCCTTTTGGTATTCGCCGATTTGCAGGAGGCCAAGAATCACGTGAAGCTTGTTGGTAAAGTCGTGGTTGTTGGCGCGCATCGAGTCGACCAAAAATTTCGTGCCCTCCAAATCTTCCGCAAATGCCAAAAATTGTTTCTTTATGTGGAGCGAAAGAGTCTTGGCCAGCGCAAGCTCTATCGCGATTGCCGCGAGCGTCACCAAGACAAAAAGCAGCGCCGCGCGGTGGGTCACCGACTCGATCGATTTTCGCAGCATGATTGTTATGATAAAGCCGCAATGCTTTCCGTCGGAATCGTAAAGCTCGGAATAGGCGCGGCGCTGGGGGCCGGAAGGGCCGGTTGTGTCTTCGGTGTAAAAGCCGTCCGCTCCCGCCTCAAAAACCGGAACCTTTCCCGAATATTTTTTTCCGATTAAAGAATGGTTTGTGTGGTAAATTCTTGTAAGGTCGTCGCTGACAATAGAAATTCTATCGATGTCCGAAAGGCTTTTCGTTATCAAGTCTAGGAAAATCACTTGCTCGTCTGGCGGGAGCTCTTTGGTGAATTCGTATTGGCTGGAAATAAGCCGCGCCGTGTCTTGCAGGGTTTGGTCAAAAGTTTTTTCGTTGGCCTGAATGTTGAGCCAAGCGCCGCCCGCCGACAAAAAGACTGTGACCAAAATGATTAGTGCCAAGTGGCTCCATTGCATTTCGCGGCGGATTTTGTTCAGGTTTTGCGGCGCTTTTTCGTACGGCATATTGTTCATTATATAGATAAAAGAAACTTTAGAAAACCTTTTGTAAGTAAAAAAAGCGCGGCTCCAAAATTTTTTGTTTTTAAAACTTTCAAAAAATTGCAAGGCCGGCAAAGGCGCGTTATTATTCAGCCATAAACAAAAACGAGGTGGAATAAAAATGGAAATGGCTCACATCTTTGAATGTTGCATGCTCTTGTGTTTTGGCTTTTCGTGGCCGCTCAACGTAATCAAGGCGTACAAGGCAAGAACCGCAAAGGGAACAAGCCTTGCCTTTATCACTTTGATTATAACGGGCTACTTGGCTGGAATTGCGGCGAAGATAATTAACGCTCAGTTCAATTATGTTCTCGCAGTTTATTTCTTGAACCTTGCGATTGTTTTCTGCAACGTAATCGTCTACGCCAGGAACAAGTCGCTTGACAATAAAAAGGCTTCCGACGCCGCAAGGCAAAAAATCGCGGAGCTTAAAATTAAAATCAACGCAAACAAATCGATTAAAGTTTCAAAGGAGGATAACATGAACTTTAAGGAATTGAACGGACTTTCAAAAAAGAACCAGGTGGTTCTTATGGGCGGAACTATGGACAAGGAAATCCCGGT
>CADCCO010000115.1 GCA_902799965.1 uncultured Spirochaetaceae bacterium | reverse complement strand
CACCTTTAAATTTAATAAAAAAAAAGCGATTCGACAAGGGGAATTTTGAAGATTTTTTTGTGTGGCGTTCCCCGCCGCCAGCGGCGGGTCGGGTCTTGCGCGCTTCGCCGACTAGCCGCGGCTCATGCCTCGCTTCCGCTCGGCACTTCGGCGCTCCAGCCCCTAACGCGTCCTAGCGTAGATTAATTCTCAATGCACAAAGCCGGCGCAACACCGCCAATATTGTTGTCGACAACGATGCAGTCGCTGGCATTACCGCTGTCGGCGACGCTGCGCGCGAAGTTGAAGCCACAGTCGGGAGAGCGCAGCCACCACCAACCGCCCATGCCCGCGTCGGAGCTCTGATAGGCTCCTGTTGCCTTGGCAAAGTCCGTCGTGACACGAATGCGCTTGTTGCCAGTTCCGTAAGAGTCATAGGCCTCAAAGCCGTAGGCGCTTGTCGTAACTTCCTTTTCGCTCAGCAAGAAAATTTTGTCGCTTGTAGGAGTGTCGCTGGCATATTGATTGGCGCCGCTGTTCCACTGCGTGGCGTTTGCGTCGGGGTTTGTTGAACGCGCGCTGTTGTCTACAGTCGTTGTCTTTATCTGTCCCTGCTGCGCGCTCGTAAAGGCGCTTTGCAAAAAGCCCTTTCCGGCATGCGTCTTATCCTGCGTGTCGTCGCTTTCGTATTTGCCGTTAAGCCAGGCTCGGATTGTGGAATACTTGTAGTTGTTGGCGTAGACTGTTGCGCCGCCAATCGTTCGTCTGCTGTTTAGGCAATACGGGACTCCGCCTGTCAATATGCTTTCGGCAAGCAAAAGCTTGGCACCGCCGTAATTTGTCGTAAGGACGCGCCACTTTATCGGCTCCACCTTGAACCACTTTGCGCTTGTTCCACCCCGTCCGACTGTCGTTCCGTCGCTGTACTTGTAGCCGAAATCATATGCTTTTTCGGCCTGCTCGACATACCACTCGCCGTCGTTCCCCTTGCAGTAGGTAAAGGCGCCGTGGACTTCTTGTTGACAGGTGTTTTTGTCCACCGTAACGCCAGAGGCCTTAATTGTCTGCGGCCAGAGGCCGAAGGTGACTAGGTCGTAGGTTTTCGTGCCGATTGTTTCCGTGCCAACCTTTATGTAATCCCCTCTAGCTGCGACAGTTTGCGACCCGCCTCCCGGATTCGTTGTCGTTGTTCCGCCGCCAGAAGACGAATCGCCCGGAGTCACTATTACGACAGGCAAAACATCAGTTACTTTGGTGCAGCCGACAAAAGCCAGCGAAAAGGCGAACGCCACAAAAAAAGCGGCTAGAGTCGCAAACTCATTTTTTTTGCAAACCATATTTGAATTTCTCCTTACTTAAAAACTTTAACGCAGCTAGTTTTTTCAACAACAGTAACTGTCCCAAGTTTTTCCAGGGCTTCAACCATTTCACTGTCAATTTTTGTTCCAGGCTCCAAGATAACTCTGCATTCGCTTGCTTTTGATTGCTTTAAATCTTCAATCGATGCATAGCTTTGCATCACGCAAATTGGATGTTTTCTTAAATTGAGATTACATTGCGTTACACAAGCGCAAGGACAATCATAACTCTTGTTTACATTAAAAACACAACATACACAAAGAATCGCAAAAACTGCAGTCATTCCTATCAACACTGACAGCGCAATCTTTTCAAATACTCCCATTGGCGAATCTCCATAATACAAAAGAACTAAAAGCGACATGATAGAAAAAATCATCACAAAAAAGAAAATACAAACATCTTTGTCATTTTTCATCTTTCAGTATATTATACTCCTTGATGTCAAACTCAATATTTCCACATTGCTTTTTGTTTCCCCTAACAATCTCCCCATACACAAGCAAAGAGACAAGCGAAACCGCAATTAGAAGAATCGCAAGCGCCCCAGCAAAGAATCCTGTAAGACAAAGTTCATTTTTAATAAAGCAAATAATTTCAAAACCAAACAGAAAAAACGAGCTTACCGATAAAACCCAGCCAACCATAATGTTGATTCTAGAAACCGAATATGAAACTCCGTGGCTATATATCTTAAAAAGAGGGCCTGTTATGTCGTCTTCAAGCATGTCTATGTGCTTTTCCCAGTTTTCATGCCAATGTTTAGAACCTTTGCTGGCCAAAAGCCATGACACGCAAAAAAAAGTTCCTAAAGCGCTTAATACAACCAAAGGAACAGCGCCGTGTTTCTGACAAAAGTTCTCAGTGTAAAGCTCTTTTAAAACGTTAAAATAAGCTACATAAATAGCAGTTATGAATCCCCAAAAGTATAAAGTCCGCTGCCAGTATTTATCGATTTCAAATTTTCTGGTGTCCGCAGCCATCTTGTATGCAAATTCATTTTTGGAAGGGCCTGCTAATTTTTTTATTGTCTTTGCGTCTATAACGATTTTATATTTTCCATTTTTTTCACAATTTGCAGTTATTTCAAATGAGTTTGCTCCATCATTATCAGGCGCGTTTAGTTTCTCGTAATACTCTTTTGCAGAAATTTTTCTGTAAAACCAATCGAATGACCGTATCAAAATCATAGTTCCTTTCAGAAAAGTTAAAATATGCAATTACAACAAAAACACATTTCTATTACATATTATACTACTTTCAATTACATCATTTGTCAACTGTTAAAAACATAAAAATGGTAAAATACCGATATGAAAAAATCGCCATTCAAAGACAGACTTATTGACGAATTAAACTACCGCGGAATTTCAAACAAAGATTTTGCAGAGAAAGTTGGAATAAGTTCTGGCACTTTGGGAATGTATTTGTACCGAGGCTCGATTCCTTCTGCCGATGTAGCGGTAAAGATGGCCTATGTCTTGAATACTAGCGTTGAATATCTTGTCACAGGAAAAGAAAACGGTGTCAAAATTTCAAAAAATGACTCAAAAAATCAATGGCAAATAAAAGAAATTTCAAATATTGTAAAAACTTTGCCCGACACTCAATTAGAACATTTCTTAACCATTGCCCGAGAATTTAAATCCGCAGTAACAAAATCATAAGACAACACCGGCAGCCTCCGCCTTCGCGGCCCAGCCGCTCGGAGACTCGCTCAAAACGCGACGACTGTCGCGTTTTGCCGGCTCCGCCGTCGCTCCCTACCTACTTTGCGCCAATGTCAGGGTAGATTTTTTCCGATTTTTTTTGTAGCATTCAAGTTGATGGAAGTTCAAATCGCCACACAACCCCTCTCCACCTCCGCCGCGAAAGTCGAATGCGCGCGTTTTGGGCGCGGGAAAAAGCCCTTGGTCATTTTGCCGGGACTTTCCATTAAAAGCCTTATGCCGCTTGCGGGAGCGGTGGCCGAGCGTTACAAAAAATTCTTGGACGATTACGAAATCTTTTTGATGGAACGGCCACTAGCCCCTCCAAGCGATTGCGACGCAAACTTTTTGGCGCGGGCGGCAATCGAGGCCTTGGACGCGCTTGGCGTAAAAGGCGCCTGCCTTTTGGGAATATCGGCCGGCGGCATGGCGGCCCAAGAAGTCGCGGCGGCCCGGCCAGACTTGGTTTCAAAGCTTTTCTTGGGCTCGACATGCGCAAAAATGACGGACACCGCCGCCGCGGTCATAGAAGGCTGGGCGCGCTTGGCGGAAAAAGAAAAGCTTTCTGAGCTTAACCAAGCCTTTGCCCAAGCGGTCTACACACCCAGCTTTTACGAGCGCTACAAGGACGCGATTATGGCTTCTCTAGACGGAGCGACAAGCGCAGACCTAAAGCGCTTCGCCACTTTGGCGCGCGCCCTTTTAGGCTTTGACGCGTCCGACATTCTTCCAAAAATAAAATGCCCTATCCTTGCCGTAGGCGCGGGCCTTGACAAAATCTTTGGCGGGGACGCGGCTCCACAAATCGCGCGCCTTGCCAGAAATTCCTCCCGTTCCTTCGTGTACCAAAACTACGGACACGCGGTCTACGACGAGGCCGACGACTACCCCGACAGGATTCTCGCCTTTTTCGCCGAGTGAACGCCGCGCAAAAAGATGTCCGGGTATGTCGCTACGCTAATGTTGCTATAGGAAGTGATTCAACTGCGCTCTTGCGAGCGCTGGCAATCAAGCCCGAACATGACATTTTTTCGCCCGCGCCCAATTTAGCGCTATCTTTTTTTCTCATATTATGCTACAATAGAAAGCAAGTGGGGAAAAATGGAAATCGTAATTTACACTGACGGCGGATGCTCGGGAAACCCGGGTCCGGGCGGCTGGGGCTGCGTGATACTCGCAAACGGAAGCGAAACAAAACTTTCTGGCGGCGAACATGAAACGACCAACAACCGCATGGAACTTACCGCCGCGATTCAAGCCCTCCGACGACGTCAGCGTTTACAGCGACAGCCAATACGTAAAGAACGGAATCACAAGCTGGATAAAATCATGGAAAGTCAAGGGCTGGAAAAACGCGGCCAAAGAGCCGGTAAAAAACCAGGACTTGTGGAAAGAGCTTGACGCGCTCGCCGCCGGTTTCTCCGACTTAAAATGGAACTGGGTCAAAGGCCACGCCGGAATCAAGTACAACGAAATTTGCGACTCACTCTGCGGAATGGAAATTGAAAAGCACAGATAAATTTTTTGCGGCAGTTTTTGTTTTCTCAACCCTTCTCTTTTCTTGCGCAAAGGACGCGCAGGAAAGCGGCGCGCTTGAGCCGATTCAAATAGAAAAAAAATCTTCGGCGCGCAAATGGTTCGCGCTCAACAAGGACGGATTTTTTCCAGTTGACGCGCCGCAAAAAGCGCCCGCCGCGCTTCAAAAGCCTTGGACAGAATGCGTTCGCATTTCTTGCATGGCGCAGGCCAACGAAAAAAGTCCGCTCGACATCAGCGCGGGCGGCTCGCCGAAAATTTTCGCGCTGGCAAACCGGCTTGGAATGATTGTGATGTCGCAGGACGGCGCGAAGCTTTTCAAAGACCCGCAATTTTTTGAAGAGCGCACGGCGGACAAAATCGTTTTTATGAACGGCGTTCCGATTTATTCGGTTTACAGAAACAGCTACTTTAACGAAAAAATTTCAAGCCGCCAGCCCTTCCGCCCCTTTTTGGTTCAATTCACCGCGGACTCCGGCGTTTACTTTCCGATACTCACTTACGAAAATTTATCGCTGCCGCAAAATTCCGAGGTGAATGATTTTTGCTGGGACGGAAAAGAATGGTTTTGCTCGATAAAAAATTACACGCAAAGCGAAACGAATTTTTCTTACCTAAAATTCCGCCCGGAGACCGCGCTTCTTTCGATCTCGCCTGAAAAAAATCTAATCGCCATTCAAAAATCTTCGGAAGAAGAATTCCGCGCCGTCCGCAGGCCAAAGGATTTTTCCGCCGCGCCCGCGCGCGTAAAGAATTTGCTCAAAGGACTTCCCGCCGACTTTGACTTCTACGTTGAATGCAAAGATTCTGGCGGAGCGACCGCGCGGGAATTCATTCATTCAAAATCAAAGGAGCCCAACAGCATTTCGCGCTCCGTTGTCCAAATGGCGCAAACCTGGGTGGCCGCGCTTTTTGAGGACGGAACCCTTTACTTGAACGGATCTCTGTACGCCAACAAAATTTTGAACGGCTCTAAAAACTTGGCGCTGCGCCTTCCAAAACTTTCGGAAGGCTACAAGTACACTGACTTTGGAATTTCGGGAACGGTTTTGTTCGCGGCTTGGGAACAGACGGACTTTTACAAAACGGGCCGCGCCGGATTTTTGCAAGTCGACCTAAAGCCGATTCTATACAAGGACGCAGAATGAGCGGAATGAAAAAAACAATTTTTACAGCCGCGGCCCTAGCGCTTTTTTCGCTCGCCCCGATTTTTAGCCAAGACGGTTCGCAAGCGCAAGAAGCGGCCGCCCCAAACGATTCGGCGCAAGAACAAAATTCATCGCAAGCCCAAAATGCCGCCCGCGCAAAATGGTACAACGCCTTTGGAGGCTCGCACGTACCCGCCAAAAGCGCCAAAGAATTTTTTTCGCAAATATCTCCGTTCGTCAACATCGGAGCGAACATCACGATAAACACCGAAAGCGCTCTTAAAAGCGCTCCAAGCCCCACGGCGTTCGCGCTGTCGTTCGGGGCGATGTGGCCCAACAAGGCCTTTTTGTCATTTCAGCCGCGCTTAAGCTTTTGGTGGTCCTACTACTTGTGGGACGGACAAAACGCGCTCCCCGCCGAAATCGAAAACCGCACGGCCTTTGTCCTAAACTTTATGATGGACTTGCCCGCCGTGGCGACATTTAGGTTCGCCAAATGCCAGGTTGAGGCGGGAGTCGGCCTTGGAGTTTTGGCTCGCGTCGCGCTTTTGGCTAGCGGCGTTGGAGAAAGCGACACCGGCGCCACAGGAAGCGCGGGCGGCGACAAGTCGGAAATCCAAAGCTGGTTCTGGTCCAGCGCCCGCTTTTTGTACCCGGAAATCTTCGCAGCCTGGGAATGGAAGTTCAGCGACCGCATTGCCGCCGGCTTGGAAGCCCGCTACTACTTGCCAATAGGCTCGCT
>CADCCO010000114.1 GCA_902799965.1 uncultured Spirochaetaceae bacterium | reverse complement strand
GTCAGCGCGGTTTTATTTGTTGTACAACCGTCGGCGGCCGTGACCTTAATCCATATTTTGTTTTTGCCAAGATTCAGTTTAAATTCCTTGGCTGAAGAAAAAACTTCATAATCGTCTTCTTCAGGCTCTTCTTCGCTCTGCTTGCATTTAATCGTTTCTTGGGGCATCGTAGGCACAAGATTTAAATACACAGATTCATATATGTCTTCCAAATATTGGGCCGACTCAAATTTAAAATCCTTAAACTTGGCGTTTTCGTCCGCGCTTGTTTTATATTGAGTCACGTTAAGGCTTGTTATGTTCTTCAATTTTGGCTTAATAGGGTCTGGATCGTTCAAGTCATCGTATCCGTCGCCGTCGCTGTCGGGGTTGTTTGGATTTGTGATAATTTTCGTAGTATCATCTATTTCTTTATGCTGCTCGGTTACGCTTCCAACTGGAAATGAGCGAGTCTTTGACTTCGGCTTCCAGCCGTACAATTCTTCCCCGTCCGTAAGTCCGTCGCCGTCAGTGTCTGGATTGTCGTCGCTTGTGCCGCATATAAGCTCTTCGTTATAGGGAACTTTGTCGTTGTCTTTGTCGACGCTGTAAAAAATGTTGATTGAATCACCCGCCTGAACATAAATTTTTGAGATGTCCACCTCTTGTCCAGACTCTGGTTCTGAATAATAATTATATATGTCAGACTTTGATTCATTTCCACGGGTGTAAGTGTGCTGGACATACCAAGCTCCATATCGGTAGCCTTGATAGTTGTAATCCCTGATTCTCTGTATGCGGCCGTCGTCTCCAAGAACAAGGTTTCCCTTGCTTTCGGATATGCCCGCTATCTCCAGAATATCCTTGATTGTGACTGGCTCATACAAGCCGTTGATGTCAACAGCGTTTGGGTTGTACTTGTATTTTGTGGAGACATGATGAGTTTCGGCCTTGTGCTTTGCGGAAGGTCCGTAATCTATGGTAAGGCACGCTGTCATGGCGTTTACGGTAGTAAGAGCGCCTGTAAAGTCATTTGGGTTGACGGCGCCTTCTTTTTGAAGGGCAATCGTGTAGTTTGTGATGTTCATGTTAAGGCCGGAAGACCACTTTAACAGATCTTCCGTTTGGGCTACGCCAAGCGTGCCGTACTTTATCACCATCGTCCCGGTCTCTCCTCCGGGCGGAATTGTTCCAATGTTCGGAAGTTCAACGCTTGCGATGGGCTTTGGACAGCCGTTAGTCTGCCTAAAGTCAGAGATTCCTGTAAAGGTCACCGTGGCGCTCCGCACAGTATAGGCCAGATTGCTTGGATTCTTAAATTTTGCGTTTACACGAATTGTGCCGCCAGTCACCGTCTTTCCCGTGGTTTCGCTTGTGGTGTGCCCCTGGCTTATGCTTTGAGAAAAGCTTTCGCTCTGGTTTCTTGAGTATGTGAATGTGTCGCCAGTGGTGACGCTTCCATTATAGCCGGCCTCAACATTAATGCTATTTTTTGCGCTCGAGTTAAGAACATTAGCTGACGCTTGCAATTCAAAGCCATACCCAACTTTTGTATGCCAACCGTGCGTCTGGTTTCGCGTATGCGAGCTGGTGTTTGTCTGGCTCTGGCTGTGGACGGTTCCGTCGTCGGTATTGGTCACTGACTCTGTCACAGTGTCAGTAGACGATGTTTGATAATTGAAGCCTATTTCAGGACGGCCCACAAACTGGATTTCCAATTGAGGAACGTCCGCTATGCGCGGATTAAAGGTATTTGACCCTTCCGTGTAATAAACCAACTCTTGACCGTCAGTCCAGCCGTCGCCGTCGGTGTCCTTGTTCGCAGGATCCGTAAAGAATTTATACAGCTCGTCGTAGTCCGAGACGCCGTCGCCGTCAGCGTCCTTTGTCATTCCGTCGTCCCCTCCAGACACGTTTCCCTTCGACCAAAGCGCCATCAACACAATGTTTTTGTCGGGCGTAATTTGCGCTCCGTCAGCGTAATCCTCGCTTACATTCGTAATGCTTGTAATCCAGCCCAAAAAATTTCTTCCATTGTTTGTAAGGCCTAAATCGTCTGCCGTGACAAGATTTTCGGAAGCGCCTTTTGTTATTTGCTGCGTCTTAATCTTGCTTCCGTCGGCAAAGCTTCCTCCGTTTGGAAAGAATGTCACAGTCCATTTGTCAAGCCATTTTGCATAGAATTTTTTGTTTCCGACGCTGCCGCTTGGAATGAAGTCAACAAGCGGGCCTTCAAAATTTTCGTCCTCATACCAGCCGCCAAAATCCGAACCGGCTTTAGTAATTTGAGTTTCGTCCGGCAGAGACAGGCTTTGAGAATGTCTTGTGTAGGAAAGGCAGGGGCTATAGCCCTCCGCAAAGGCTCCCCCATTTTTTTCGTAGCTGATAGAATATAAGTTTGAAAGGCTTTGCAAAACCACTTTTGACTCGCTTCGCGCAAGCGCGTAAATGCCCGCAAACTCTCTATACGTTCCTAACAAAATCTTTTTTTCTGTGTCAGCGAAAAATTTAAAAATCAATATGTAGTCGCCTGCAGGAATGTCGTCCTTTTCGTAATATGTCGTTCCTCTTTGGCTCACCTGCAAGTCTTCATCCGCAAAGCCGGGAACCTTTTCTTCGTCCATCGTATAAAGGCCGCCTGTCACAGCCTTAAGGTTGTCCACAGGAAACATGGCGGACACATAAAGGGATCCGTAGCCGTGTCGCGCCTCAAGCTCCTGCATCATCATAGGAATAAGGGTAAACAGAAGGGAATTATTTCCGGCTTTTATCGTCTTTGTCTCTTCAGTATAATAATATCCCGTCTCGCACACCGCCAAAACGCTGAAAATCCAGGTTCCTGTCTTAAACGGAACGCTTGCGGCTTTTAACTCGCCGTTTGAATGCCACGTGTCGATTTCTATATCACTTGTCCCGTCGACAGGCCTGTAATAAATGGTTATCGATTTAAAGAAGTCGGCGCTTATGTTAGGCAAGGCGCTGCAGGAAATGTCGTTTTTTGCGTCAAGCGAAAATGAAAGCATAGCCTCGCCGCTGGAAAGTTCGTTTCCGTTTTCAGTCGCAATTGCAACATAGGTTTTTGCTTCGCTAAGCAAATCCGAACACGCGGCAAAATAAGACATGGCGCAAAAAGCCGCAATTAAAAGGAATATTTTTTTCATGTTTTGCCTCCTAGTTGACCTTCAATGAATCTTGCCACGAGAATATAGCCAAATTTAATGTTGACTCTTCGCCCACGGCCTTGATTGTGAATAGAATTCTCGCAAGGCAGCTTATTTGGTATGAATCTTTTTTAAATTTACTTGTGTCTATTGTCAGGACGCCGGACTCTGAATCCACGTTGGCGCCATCAATGTTTTGAGCCAAGCCGCCGTCAATCTTCCAATCATATTCAATGTATGGAGCCTCGTCGCCTTCCTCCCCATATATTTCGTCAAATCTTTCAACTGTCGGCGTGAATGTCACGATGCCATTGTTTTTTGTTTGATCTACCTTTAACGCAAGATTTTTTATAGCAAGCAAGACCCCGCCGGACCCGGTTTCGTCAGTCGCAGGAGCGGGGGTTGGGTCAGGCGTCGGGGTTGGCGTTGACGTCGAGGCAGGCGGTAGCGCCAGCACGGTGGAAGAAGGATCACTGCAAGAGTAGTATAGAATAGAACAAAATAGAATAGAACTCAAAATTAAGCGGCGTTTCATATAATCTCTCCTGATTAACTTAAGAAAACCTTTTCGCAGTATAATTATAAAGCAAACAACAATAATTGTCAAATTTTTAACACACCAAGCGGCGTCCAGCCGCTATTGACACTTTCAAAAAAAAACGCTTTTATTAGCGTCTATGCAATTTTCAAAAGATTTTATCTGGGGAACGGCGACGGCCGCGACCCAAGTTGAAGGAGCCGCCTTTGAGGACGGAAAGCAGCCCAGCATTTGGGACCAATTTTCAAGATGGCCCGGAAAGACCCTTTGGGGCGCCTCGCCGGAGACTGCCTGCGACCACTACCACCGCTACAAGGATGACGTAAAAATTTTGGCGGACCTAAAAATTCCAAACTACCGCTTTAGCGTTTCTTGGCCGCGCGTAATGGGCTACAGTCCCGACAGCCGCGGAAACGCGATCCACGGAACGCCCAACCAAAAGGGCTTGGACTTTTACGACCGCCTCATCGACGAGCTTTTGTCAAAAAACATCACGCCTTGGCTTACTCTTTACCACTGGGATTTGCCGCTTGAATTGGAGCGAAAGGGCGGCTGGCGGAACCGCGACATCCGTTACTGGGCCGCGGAGTACACAGACCTTATCGTAAAGAAATTTTCCGACCGCGTGCAAAACTTTTTTACGATAAACGAAATGCCCTGCGTCCTTGGCGGCTACGTGGGCTGGATGGCCCCGGGCTTGCAGCTTCAGCAGGCGGAAGTCTTGAACGTGGCTCACAACATTCTTCTTGCGCACGGAACGATGGCGCAAGCGATTCGCGCGGCCGCTCCCAAGGCAAAGATTTGCTTGGCCCACACCGGCTTTGGAAACTACCCCGTCTCGGAAAGCAAGGAAGACATCGAGGCCTTTAAAAAATCGGTCGAAGTTTACGAGCGCGAGCCTGGCGAAAAATACGGCTTCCAAAAAGGGAGCGGCCTTTTCATGGGCCACTGCCTTACCTACTGGTGCGACCCGATTTACTTTGGCCGCTACCCCGCCGGCGCGCAAAAAGCCTTTGGCAAAGACTTCCCGAAAATTCTTCCAGGCGACATGAAGATCATCTCAACCCCGGTTGACTTCCACGGCCAAAACATCTACGAAGGAATTCCAATCCGCGCGCCAAAAACCGCGCAAGAAAAAAAGAACGGCTTTGGCGTAGTGGACTTCCCGCACGGATATCCCGCCACGCACGCAAAGTGGCCGGTCACTCCAAAGTCGATGAACCACTTTTTCCAATACATTTGGGAGCGCTACAAAAAGCCGATTTTCATCACGGAGAACGGCATAAGCTGCGCCGACAACCTTAGCCCCGACAAAAAGTGCCACGACATCCAGCGCATCGACTTTGTCCGCGCCTACCTTGAAGAGCTTGGAAAAGCGATCAAAGCCGGCGCCGACATTCGCGGCTACTTCTACTGGTCGTTGATGGACAACTTTGAATGGGCGCGCGGCTACGGCGAGCGCTTTGGCTTGGTTCACGTTGACTACGAGACCCAAAAGCGCACTCCCAAAGACAGCGCCTACTGGTATAGCGACCTCGTTCAGACTGGAAAGCTAAATTGATAAAAAAAAGATTGCCCGATACTCCGTTTTGATATAGGTATTGATTAAACTGCCCGCTCACGCGGGCGGTCAATCAAGTCGGGCAATGACATCTTTGAGTCACACATGTCATTCCCGCGCTTCGCGCCGTTATGGCAAGGAAACGATTCACTTGCGCTCTCGCGAGCGCTGTCATTCCCGCGCTTGACGCGGGAATCTTTTTTTTTTAGAGTTTGTCAAAGAATCCCTTGGCCTTGAGCAACTCGGCGTTGAGGATTCCGCCAAGAGCGGCGCCGCGCTTTGTGTTGTGGCTAAGCGCGACAAACTTTACGTCAAAGACATTGCACTTGCGCAAGCGGCCGATGACGCAGGCCATTCCCTTTCCGGTCTCGCGGTCGCGGCGCGGCTGCGGGCGGTTCTCTTCGTGGCGCACGACAATCGGCTGTTCCGGAGCGCTGGGAAGCTTTAGCTCCTGCGGAACGGAAGTATAGCTAGTCCAAACGCGCTCGATTTCTTCGACGCTGGGCTTCTTGTCTTCCGGCAAATCAAATTCCAAGTTTACGATAGCGGTGTGTCCGTCGATTACGGGAACGCGGGTGCAGGTGGAAGAAACGAGGGGGCCTGCGGCGTTGTCAATCTTGTCGCCGTTGACCTTTCCCAAAATCTTAAGGCATTCCTTTTCGGTCTTCTCTTCCTCGCCGCCGATGTAGGGAACGATATTGTCAATCATGTCGAACGACGGAACGCCGGGATAGCCCGCGCCGCTCACAGCCTGCTCGGTTGTGACAATCATTCTCTTTACGGGATAGCCGGCTTGGATAAGCGCGTGG
>CADCCO010000113.1 GCA_902799965.1 uncultured Spirochaetaceae bacterium | reverse complement strand
GGGTATTCGTAAGTGTGGCTTCCTGTTGAGTCGGTGTAGGCGCATGTGTAAAGCTCGTCGCCTGAGTAGGTGGCAGCGTTTTGGTTGTGGCCGCTTCCGGCGGAGGAAACAAGCATGTCGCCCGCAAATTCCTGCAGCAAGCTCGTTTCCGTGTAAGACTTTCCGGCGGCCGTTTTGATTGCGGCCAAAATGGATTTCATGTCGACCGAGTTGTTCCTTGCCACTTCCCTAAGAAATTTGACGCCGCCAAATTTCCGGCTTGTCCAAGAGCCCAGCAAAAAGGCCGAGGCGTAGGTCGCGCTGTTCTGTCCGGTAAGGCCGCATCCCCACGAGTCGGTGTAGTTTGCCGTGCACAAGCGGGCCTTTGGCGTGTTTCCCAGGTCTCCGTCAACGTCGGAATCGCTTACGCCCAAATACGCTTGCATCATGTCCTCGCAGAGCATGGCCAAAAACTCGCCGTACCAGTAGGTCCATTGCAAGCCCTGCTCCAATGATTTTACAGTGAAGGATATCGCGTGCGAAAATTCGTGGAGGGACGTTGAGTAGGCTTCCATCGGCTCTTCGAGAAGCGTTTTGCTGTCCAAAAACAAAAAGCGGCCTTCGTTGCTTCCGTCGTAGCCTTTGATGAAATTTATCGGACTTACAAAGCCGAATACGCCGCCTTTCTCCAACATTTCGTAAAGCAGAATGTTTATTTTTTCCCCGGTCTTGGAATATGTTGAAAGGGCTTCGTCCTTGGTAAAGGTGTCGGTGGCGGGATCGTATAGGTAAATGTTTTTCGCCGGCTCTCCGTAAATGTGGCTCACAAGCTTGTAGCCGTTTATGAATTTTTCTCCAAGCTCTTGAGCCTTTGCCTTAAAGGCGTCTTTGTCTTTGTTGTACTGGGCGTCGTCTTTTTTTACCCAAACATAGTAGTCGTCTTCCGAAACCAGCAGCTCGAACTCGTTTTGCTCGATGGTTTTCATGTCCTCTGGCTTTAGGTTGTTGAAGGTTTCTGTGTCGCCCACGGAATAATTTTTGGGGCCATTTTGGACGGACATCGCGAGGTTTTTTGGCGCCGGTGAAAAATCTTTCAGCTTCTTCCAAAAATCTTCGTAGATAATCTTGTGGGGGTCTTGTTCGTCCTCTTGAAAAAGGCCGGACAAGGCGTCGGGCGAAAATTCGGGCGCCTCCAAGAGTTCTTCGGAAAGGCTTGCGGAAATTTCGCTTTTTATTTTTGCGGTGCGGGTGTTCTCTTTTTTCAACGCTTGGCTTGAAGGGTTTGTTCTTGCCATGTAAATTGTCTTTCCCTCCGCGCCCGTCAAGTAGAGCGTTTTTGTGGTCGCTTTCACGGTTATGGGCTCCGACGAGACGGTCTCGGCTTGAACTTGCGTCATTTCGCTTGCGGGATTCTGTCCGGTTGGAATGGCCGGCGTTTCGTCGGAACCGTTTGAGCAGCCGGCAAATAGCGCCGCGCCCAAAAAGGCCAATGCCACGGCGAATGATTTTACTGTTCCTTTTTTCATTGTTCCTCCTATCATTGCGGCGCGATTACTTTACGTAAATCGTAATCACGTCGCTAAAGCCGGCGCTTCCTGACGGCACGCTAAACTCGATTGTCACACTGGTGGACGTGGCCTCTCCAAGCTTAAAAAGCATGCTGCCGTAGGGGCCTATTTGGGCGGATGCACTGCCTCCCTTTAACTTAAGCGGGCCAAGGTAGGCTGTTGTGGGCGGATTTCCTTTCCAGTCACCCTTTTTATACACGTTGGCGTTTGGCAACTGGTTAAAAGGAATGCTTTGGTTTGTAATGTTCTCGCCATACTTGTTCAAGTCGCACCAGCCGTAAAATTTGTCCCACAAGTTTATGGCTGTGACAGGGTAGAGGTAAGGTTGCGTCTGCCCGGTGTAGGAGCAAGTGTAGGCGGCTTCTCCTGGGTATGTCGCGCCGTCTTGGTTAAAGCCCGCGTTCTCTTGGCTTACCATAAGGTCTCCGGCCTTTTCCTGCAAGAGCGAGGCTATTGTGTAGTCTTTCCCGCTTGCGGCCTTTACGGCGGCCAAAATGGAGTCAAAGTCAACATAGGCGTTGGTCGCGATTTCCTTTATGAACTTGGGGCCGCCGAATTTCCTTACCAGCCAGGCGCCAAGATGGAAGGTTGCGGCTTATGCCAAAGTAGGCTTGCATCATGTCCTCGCACATCATTGCCAAAAGCTCTCCGTACCAGTAAGTCCATCCCTTTTTGTTAATCATCGTCTTTTGGTTGTATGAGATTGTGTGCGAGAATTCGTGCTGGGCGGTGGAGTAGGCTTCCAACTGGTTTTTTAAGGTTGTTTTGCTGTCCATGTATACAAAGCGGCCTTCGTTGCTTCCGGTTGTATTATGCCTTATGTCTCCGTGATAGACAAAGCCGTAGACTTTGCCTACGGTCAACATGTCGTAAAGCATTATGTTGATTTTTTCTCCGGTTTTTGAGGCCGTGGACATGGGGCCGTACACGCTGTCGTCCGCGTTGTATATTTTGTCGGAAGGCTGGCCGTAAAGGTGGCTTGTAAGGCCGTAGCCGTTTATGAAATTTGTTCCAAGATTTTGGGCGGCGGTTTCAAAGGCGCTTTCGCCTTCCTTGTAATACGTGTCATTTATGTCAACCCAAACGTTGTAGTTGGCTTCCGACACAAGCAGCTTGAATGTCCTTGTATAAAAGTCGTTCAATGTGTCAGGGTTGAGCGCCCAAAAAGTTTCCGTGTCGCCGACCGCGTAGTTTTTGACTGCGCTTTGCGAGCCCAGGGCGAGGCTTTTTGAAATCAGTCCTTGAGCCTTCGCCTTCTTTACGTTGTCCATCGAAAGCTTCCAAATCTTTGCGTGGGGGTCGTTCTCCAGGTCGGTCTCAAAGCCCGAGACAATGGCGGCTTGGATTTCTGTTTCTTCCTCTTGGAAGGAGAGCGCGCTCTTTTCCGCGCTTGCGGAGACGCCGCCGGAAGTTATTCTTGCCAAGCGCGAGTATGCGGGGTTCAAGGCCGTGTTTGAAATGTTTGAGCGGGCCATGTAAATTGTCTTTCCGGCCACGCCCGTCAAAACGAGCGTTTTTGTGGTCGGATCCACGGTTATGGGCTGGCTGGTCGCGACGGAGCTTTGCGTTTTCGTCATTTCGCTTGCCGAGTGGCCGTAGGTTTCTGTCGTCGGAAGCAGCCAAATGATTTGCATTCCGTTGTCGGAATTCATGTAGCAGCCAAAAACAATCGAGGCCGCAAAAAGCGCCAAGGCCGGCGCCAAGAATTTCAATCCGGCAATTTTTTTCATAGTTTTTTCCACTCCTTAACTTGCAGTACCACCGCGCCCATCATTTCAATCGGCGCTCTTTCGCCCGTAAGAATTCCTTCTATCAAAAGCCTGTTTCCGTGCAGTTCCCCCAGAGTGTCTTGGTCGGCTTTTTTTGCGTCCAAAAAATACAGCGTTCCGTCGTCGGCCTTTAAGCCCAAGCGCGGGAATGGCGCGTTTCCGTACCATTCGACTACGCCAACGACGCTGGCCTTGGACTGGTTCTTTGCCATTCCAAAGGCCAAGCTTGAACAAAGCGTCGCGGCCAAAATCGCCGCCGCCAGCGTAAAAATTCTCCGTTTCATGCGCTCTCCTTTCTATATAATTCTAACATAGAACTCCGTTTTTGTCCAATAGTTACGCGCGCGCCGTGACCGGGCAACAGCATTGTTGAAAAAACAAAAAACACTCCCAGTCAAAAATGCTTGCCTTTCTCGCGACTGAGGCTGTTAGGTAAGATGTACATTTACTCCAATTTCGCTACGCGAAATTGGCAGCCTCAGAACGATTGCCAGCCCGCGCGAGCGGGCAGTTGAATAAACTTCCTATAGCAAAACGGAGCGAAGCGACGTAGCGGCAAGCATTTTTTCCTTCGCGTGTTTTTTTATTGTTTGACCAACTGTTGCCCAGTCAGCCGCCATGATTGAACAAAGGTCGCTTTTTATGGTAGAATAGTCAATTATGGCAGACATTAAAGAACAAATCCGCGCGGCTGTTTGCGCGGCGCTCAATCAGTTTAAGCAAGAAAAAAATATCGACGCTCCCGCCGTGGAAGCGGCCTCTTTGACTTTGGAAAATCCGCCGGACCCAAAAATGGGCGACGTCGGCATTCCGCTTTTTGCCTTCGCAAAAACTTTCCGCATGGGCCCGCCGCAAATTTCGGCCGGCGTGGCGCAAATCCTTAAAGGCGCGGAAGAAATCGGCGGCGTAAAAGTTTCCGGCCTTGGCGAAATCTTGAACCTTGGCCCCTACATCAACTTTAAGCTCAACAAGGGAAACGAGACATATTCAATCCTTAAAAAAATCGCGGAGCAAAAAAACGATTACGGCTCGATTGGCTCCGACGGAAAAAAGCCGATGGAAGGCCGCCGCGTAATGGTGGAATTTTCTTCCCCCAACACAAACAAGCCGCTGCACCTTGGACACGTGCGAAACGACGCGCTTGGCGAAAGCGTCAGCCGCATTTTGAAGAAGGCCGGAGCCGACGTTTACAAAGTCAACATCATCAACAACCGCGGCGTCCACATTTGCAAAAGCATGCTGGCCTACCAACTCTTCCATCAAGAAAAAGGCGACACGCCGGAGTCTTTGGGAATCAAGGGCGACCACTTTGTCGGAAACTGCTACGTTGAATTTGACAAGTACCTAAAGGGAGAGAAGGACAAGCCCGAGACCGCCCACCCCGAAGCCGCGCAAAAGGCGGAAGAAATGCTCGTTCAGTGGGAGGCCGGAGACAAAGACGTCCGCGCTCTTTGGCAAAAGATGAACGACTGGACTCTTAACGGCGTTCAGGAAACTTACAAGCGCACCGGCGTTTCGTTTGACAAATTGTATTTTGAAAGCGACACTTACCTTAAGGGAAAGGACGAGATTCAGCGCGGGCTTGACATGGGAATATTTTTCAAGGCCGCCGACGGTTCCACCCGCGTAGACGTGACGGAAGCCGTAGGAAAAGGAAAGGACGGCGAGGACCACGAAAAAGTTTTGCTCCGTTCCGACGGAACCAGCGTCTACATCACGCAGGACATCGGAACGGCGATCAGCCGCCACAAGGACTGGCCCTTTAACCAAATGGTTTACGTCGTGGCAAGCGAGCAGAACTTTCACTTTAAAGTCTTGTTCTACATATTGAAGAAGCTCGGCTTTGACTGGGCGCAAAAACTTTTCCACCTAAGCTACGGCCTTGTAAACCTTCCAAGCGGAAGAATGAAAAGCCGCGAGGGAACGGTCGTGGACGCGGACGATTTGCTTGACAGCCTTCACGCCGACGCGCTAAAGGAAATAAAGGAGAAGGGCCGCGACAAGGAATTGGACGACCCGGACGCGGTGGCCGAAAAAGTCGCGCTCGCCGCCGTTCACTACTACATGCTGCAAGCCACTCCGATTAAGGACATGCTCTTTAATCCTGAGGAGTCGCTTTCGTTCAACGGAAACACCGGCCCTTACTTGCAATACATGGGCGCTCGCATTTCTTCGATCTTGGCAAAGGCAAAGGAAAGCGGCGTTCTTCCCGACTCAAGCGAGGCGGCCTGCGCGCTTTTGACCAGCGGCGACGAATGGGAACTTGTAAAGCAGCTGGGCTCTTTCCCGGACACGGTCGCTAAGGCCGCCGCCAATTTGGACCCAAGCCTTGTGGCCGCCTTCTTGTACGACACGGCCAAGCTTTTCAGCAAGTTCTACCAAAACTGCCCGATTCTCGCCGCCGACAGCAAAGAACTTTGCGGCGCGCGCCTTTTCTTGGCGCAGTCCACGCTTGACGTGATGAAAGAAGCGATGGACTTGGTCTTGGTTCCTTTCTTGGAAAAAATGTAATAGGAGGGCGCGCATGATGTATCCTTTTATGAAATTGAACGACGAAACCGAAATCACGCACTCGCAAATTTTGGAAGAGGGCGGCGTTCAAAAAGTTGAGGTTTATTTTGAGCGCCCTACGGAAAACGGTTTTGACTGCGCGCGCGCGGTCTTGCCCGATTACAAGTGGCTGAAGGTTGAAGGCTACACGCAGGAACGGATTGACTTTTTTGACCAATTGTTGCGAGCCAACGCGCATTTGTTCTATAAATATGCGGCGCAAGGCGGGGTTAAAATTGCCTAGTTTGTTCAGCGTCGGAACATACAAAGTTTTCTTTTGGTCAAGCGACGGCCTTGAGCCGATTCATGTTCATGTATGCAAAGGCGTTCCGTCAGAAAACGCGACAAAGTTTTGGATTACAAAAAACGGCGGCTTGATTTTGGCTCACAACAAGTCTTGCATTCCGCAGTCTGATTTGAACGAATTGGCGCAGTTTATAAGCGCTCAGTTCTTTTTTATTTGCTCTGAATGGAAAAAGCATTTTAAAACCGATGAAATTAAATTTTATTGCTGACCGCGCGAAAAACAAAAAACTGTCACAGACTAAGACTGCCGCGCGAACTAAAAGGCTCTTCCTGACCAAAACTGTCGCCGCCGCCTTGGGCGCGGTCGTTTTTGCAGCGGCCTTTTGCGCCTGCCAAAAAGTTCCCGAGATGACGCTGGAAGAAATCGCCGAGGCCAAGGAAAAATCCTCGCGCGAATTTTTTACCGCGACTCAATCCAAGCCTTACAAAAACCAAGACTTTGTCGCGGGGCAAGTCGGC
>CADCCO010000112.1 GCA_902799965.1 uncultured Spirochaetaceae bacterium | reverse complement strand
CGGAAGATGAAAATAGTTTTTAAAAGAGCAATTTTATCCAATTCTTTCATTCATCTTTTTGCTAGATTTTCCGCAAGAGGTAACAATATGAACAAAGAACTTTTTGAAAAATTTGACGGCGGAAGCCTGCGTTTGCCAAAAGGCCAAATTGACTTTGGCAAAATCGGATGGAACAAGCACCCGACTTTTGAAGGCGTTGAGCTAAAACACATCGTAACATCAAAAGACACTGGCGGCGACTTTAGCTACCACTTGGTTAGAATCGCTCCCAACAAAAGCATCAAGAACCACATCCACGAAACGCAGCTTGAAACTCACGAGGTTATTGCCGGAAGCGGAACGTGCGTCAATGACGGAAAGCTCCTTGATTACGAGCCGGGCGTGATTTCGATTATGCCAGCGAAAGTTCCGCACGAAGTCAACGCGGGCCCGGAAGGGCTTTATCTTTTCGCAAAGTTTTTTCCGGCCTTGTGTTAGGAATCCTTGTCCGGCCTTGCCGCGTTCTGGTATTCTTTTGGGGTAAGGCCGACAATTTTTTGAAAGCATCTGTCCAGGTGGCTTTGGTCGCAAAAGCCCGCGTCATAAGCTGCCTCGCAGACGCTTTTATCTTCTTCAAGCAGCTTTTGCGCCTTTCTCACCTTTCGCTGAATTTGGAATTGATGGGGAGTAAGCCCGTACATCTTTTTGAATTTCCTGATTAAATGAAAAGGGCTGAGATTCGCGTCCCGCGACATTTCTTCAATAAGATAAAGATTTTCCGGCTGGTCGAGAATTGAATCCTTGAGCACGCCAAGCTCTACTTCTCCGGTCTTTGTCCGCGCGCAAGTCACTAGCATTGAATAGCCATTTTCGTCAACCGGCTTTATCTCATGCAAAACATTCGGCGGAATTCTAAACTCGTCTCCCTTGCGATAGATTTTTGGAGCGCCATCCATCACAATGCAGACGCTTCCGTCTTCAATAATTCCAAGAGTCAGGTGCTCTGCATGCGTGTGAGGCGGATAAGACTTAGTCCAGTTTTTATAATGCACGCATTTTATGTCGTCGTTCTTTTTGCGGTATGAAATTTCGTTGGCCATAGGCTTTGGAGCTCAGTTTATGCATCGCTCTTTCTGCTGATTAAAAACACGCCGTCTTTATCGGCGGTTCTTATAAGCGGCTCGCAGAGCGTTTCCTGCATTACAACTTCGCCCAAATACAGAATCCGGCAACCGTCCAACAAATGGCCAGCCCATGTCTTGCTTCCATTTCCTATGACGCCATGAATGTGCGGCTCGCCGTTTATGATTGTTCCGTCAAGCGACGCCAATTCCAAAGGCTCGCTCAGATTATGTATGTCATAGCCCATTGGAAATCCTACGGTATTGGACATTTGAATGTTAGCAATGTCAAATGTCGCTATGCCGGACAACACGACCGCGTCCCGGACTTTTTCATTCCGGCATAATTCCGCTATTTTTTCGCGGAGCAAATCGCCTCGTTCCATCCGCAGAATGAACGTCCTTCCCGTATTTTTCGCAACAAAATGTTTCATGGCAAATCCCCCTTGCGTTAATTTTAACCAAATAGTAATGCAAGGCGGAAAGAACGTATATCAAATTATTGCTCTTTATTTTCCACCGCCGATGAATAACTTCCCGCTGTAATTCCCATATATTTTTTGAAAATATCGTTCATGTGGCTTTGGCTGGTAAAGTCAAGCTCATAGGCGATGTCGCTTTGAGAATTTTTAAGCGCCATGTCTTTTATTTTTCTCACTTTGCACTGTTGATGATATTGCTTTGGCGTGATTCCCATTTCCTTCTTAAATGTTCTAATCAAATGATATTTTGAAACGCAAACGTTTTCCGCAAGTTCGTCCAATGAAAACTTGCTTTGACAATGTTCATTTAAATACCGCGCCGCTTTTTCAGTATATATTGACCTAACAGAATCAGACGCCTTATACAGTTCGAACATGTCTATTATGCGCATTTCAAAAGCGCGCTCATCAATATCATGCGTTCGGAAGCTGCTCGCCAATTCAAGAAGCTTGTCGCCCAAAGAGGGATAAAAGCAACGTTCCGTTTTATATTCTTTCATGGCTTCTGCCAATTCATTTTTTAGGCATATTGTGATATAGGAGAAGCCGCTTGTCGGATTAATAGCAATTCCGGTATTCGACGGCACGATATAAGCGTCCCCTTTTTGCAATTCCGATGTCTTGCCGCCAATATCAAATTCTCCGCATCCTGCAAGAACCGCTCCCGCCATAAAACTGCTGTGGGTATGATAGGGGAAATTATGCATGCCAGCGCCTGTAACAATTTCAATATTGCCATCGAAATAAAAGGAAACATCATTCATATATTTATTGTCGGTATGACACGTGATTGTAGCTATCTGCGAATTTTAACGCGGCAAGAACAGCCTTGCTTTCAATATGGATTCTGTCTTGCGTCTGGTCGTCGAAAGGCCGATTATAACAACAGTTATCCAAATATAATGTCATAATTTCATTATATCACAAAAAGTTGGATTTGTGTTTAAAAGTTGTAAATTTTGTTATACGCAAGAGCCGCATCGCAACCGTTGTCAAACTATGTTACGGTAAAAACATTTCCTCAATCATCTTATCATTTTAACTAGCGGAATCCAATCGTCTTCAAGCATTTTTTCAGAAGTGACTTTAAATCCATGCCGTTCATAAAAGGAAATTCCTTTTGCATTGTATTCCAACGCCCATAGATAATTTACATTAAAATTGTCTATGGCAAAATTTAATAATTTTTCGCCGATTTTTTGATTTTGAAACAAGGGGTCCACAAACAACTTTTCAACTTCCTTTTCTTTTATCCGAATAAAGCCGCGAACAACTTTGTCGTCAAACACAAAAGTGTTTTTTAATTTTTCCGCTTCCGACTTGTATTCTTCGGCGACCGACAATACATTCAATTCCTTAAAATAATATTCATCGTTGTGAAAGAACGGATAGAAATTCACGCGATAATTTATAACAAAAATTTCCGCGATTCTTGAAATGTCGTCGATTGTTGCAGGTCTGATAGCGTTCATGTTCCTATAACAATTTAATTCCTTCACCATATATCCGCAGGTAAAAGGAAAGAAATCAAATTTCTCAGTTCCAATATGAACGAAACCCACATTCTCATACCATTTCCGGAGAACAGTATTTTCTTCCACGATTCCAATGTTGATTTTATTGCGCTCATGGGTTTTTGCCTGTCTATAAGCGTCTTGAAGCAATTCATGGCCGATTTTCTTGTGCCGATATTTAGGAAGAACGCAAAGGTTGCTCAATTCGCATTCCCCATTGTCTTGCATCAAAAGCGAATAATAGCCAATTATTTTTCCGTCGGAATCAAAATATCCAAACATGAATCTTGGCTCGTTGTCCATTTGATACAAAAGCCTTTCTTCTGTCGTCGCAAAGGCGGTGAACCTTGGGGCATTTTCAATGGTGAAAGCAAATTGTTCGGCAATTGTCATAAAACTTTCCCTTATGACTTTTACACATTCTGGGACATCGTTTTTGCTTATTTCTTTTATCATTGTTTGCTCCGCATTCCCTATTCTACCACAGCTTCCGCATCATGCATAGCGCGTCAACCCAGCGCCACGTCCAAGACCATCATCAGCGCAAAGCCCGCGGCAAAGGTTATCGCGCAAATGTCGGTCTTTTCGTCGCGGGTGGCTTGGGGAATCAGTTCCTCGATTACAACGTAAACCATCGCGCCCGCCGCGAACGAAAGCATGTAGGGCAAAAATGGAAGCAATAGCGCCGTAAGTAAAATCGTAAGCGCGGCGGCGATTGGCTCGACCGCGCCGGAAAGGGTTCCGAACAAAAAGGCTTTTCCTTTGCCCTTGCCTTCGCCGACAAGCGGCATTGAAACAATCGCGCCTTCAGGAAAATTTTGGATTGCGATTCCAAGCGCAAGGGCAAAGGAGTCCGCCGCGCTTATCGCCGCTCCTCCGCTTAAAAAGCTGGCCAAAGCGACACCAACGGCCATTCCTTCGGGAATGTTGTGAAGGGTGACGGCAAAGAAAAGCATTGTCGTGCGGCTGATTGACGCGGCGGGGCCTTCGGGCTTTTGCGCCATCGCGTGCAAGTGCGGAGTGATTTTGTCAAGCAAAAACAAAAAGGCGATTCCGGCCGCGAAGCCCGCCAAGGCGGGCGCGAAGGCAAGGCGGCCCAAATGCGACGACATTTCCATCGCGGGAATCAAAAGCGACCAAACGCTCGCCGCCACCATGACGCCCGCGGCAAAGCCCAAAAGCCCCCGCTGCAGGCTGTCGTTCATCTTGCCTTTTAAAAAGAAAACAGTCGCGGCCCCAAGCGTCGTTCCCAAAAACGGCAGGGCCAATCCAAAAAATAGCGCGCTCATAAGTCCATCTTATATTTTTTTGCAGGATTCGACAATCTCAGCCGCGGTCTTTTTGGTTAACCAGCGATTGCCGCCGCGGCCCAGCTTTTGCACTTTTGAACGTCGTCGCCTTCGGGCGTAAGGTGGACCATAAGGGGCTCGCCCACAAGAACGCCGCCCTGGCTTTTGATTCT
>CADCCO010000111.1 GCA_902799965.1 uncultured Spirochaetaceae bacterium | reverse complement strand
TTCAAAGGAGGATAACATGAACTTTAAGGAATTGAACGGACTTTCAAAAAAGAACCAGGTGGTTCTTATGGGCGGAACTATGGACAAGGAAATCCCGGTTACGGAGCTTGCCCAGGCTTTCTCTTTCAACTTTGAGTTGTACAACCGCAGCGCCACGGCCCTTAGCGTAAAAGAAGCCAAGGCTTATTTTGAAGAGAACGTTTCTGGCCTTAAGCCGGAAGGAATTATCCTCCACCTTGGCGACAACGACGTCTCGGCCTTCCAGAATAGTGCGGAAGCCTTTGACAAAAACTACCTTGCCTTGCTCGCCTCGATTAAGGCCGCCAACAAAAAGTGCCGCGTCGCGCTTGTCAACGTTGCCAATCCCAAAAACGACAAAGTTGTAGCCGCGCTAAACAGCCACATCAAGGCTCTTGCCGCCAGCGAAAAGTGCGTTTACGTCAACTTGGAGAACGCCAAGCTCTGGAACCCCAAGGCCAACCTTGCCGCTTCGGCCTTTGCCCGCAACATGGGCGTAAGCGTCCGAAAGCCCTTGAACGACGTCGCCGAAATCCTTTACAGCTACGCTTACCTCGAAATCAAGTCCGCTCCCAAGGCGCAGGAGATCGCGGGATAAGGCCGCGGCAAAACTAGAACTGAATGCTGACCAAAAAGGGCCGTCCTGCAAATCGCGGGGCGGCTTTTTTGTTTGGGTGATGACTAAAATAAAAATCTTTTGTATAATTTTTGGAAAAGACGCGAGGCCCGAAGGCTGGCCGCAACAAGGAGCAAAAAGTGAAATACGGTTATTTTGACGATGAAAAAAGAGAGTATGTGATTACAAATCCTGCCACTCCAAGACCTTGGGTGAACTATTTGGGTTCGCCGCTTTACGGGGCGCTTATTTCAAACAACGCGGGCGGTTACAGTTTTGCAAAGTCGGGCGCCAACGGAAGAATTTTGCGCTATGTGTTCAACAACTTTGACCAGCCCGGAAGGTACATTTACATCAGGGACAACGACTCAAAGGATTACTGGTCCGCGTCTTGGCAGCCTGTCGGAAAAGACCTGAGCGAATACAAGAGCGAATGTCGCCACGGAACGGCCTACACAAAAATCTTGGCGGACTATTCGGGGATCCATTCGCAAGCGCTTTACTATGTTCCGCTTGACTCTGAGCATGAAGTTTGGAATGTAAAGTTTACGAACAATTCAGGAAAAAAGAGAAGCCTCACTGTGACAGGCTTTGCCGAATTCACGAACAACAGCAATTACGAAATGGACCAGGTGAACCTCCAGTATTCGCTTTACATTGGACGCACAAAATTTGTGGACAACAGAATCGTCCACACCGTTCACGGAAACCTTGAGGGGCTTCCCGAAGAAGTTGACCACAAGACCGCGACCGAAAGAGCCTTTGCGCTTGTCGGCTCAAAAGTTTCCTCCTGGTGCGGCGACAAAGAGGAATTCCTTGGCCTTTACCACAGCTACAAGGATCCGGTCGGCGTTTTGTCTGGCGACCTTGGAAACATCGCAAGCTACAACGAAAACTCTTGCGGCGCCTTGTCAACTGTTATCGAGCTTGAAGCCGGCGAGACAAAGGAAATCGCCTTTATCCTTACGATGCAGCAGAACGACGCGGTGGAAAAAATTCTTTCAGGCTACGCCGACTTGTCTTCGACATGCGCCAAGGAATACGAAGCGCTTGTAAAGCAATGGCACGGCCGCTTTGAACACTTCCAAGTTAAGACTCCCAACGAGCACTTTAACACGATGATCAACACTTGGAACGCTTACAACTGCTTTATGACTTTCACTTGGTCGCGCGCGGCTTCTTACATTTACTGCGGACTAAGGAACGGATACGGCTACCGCGACACAGTTCAGGACATTCAGGGCGTCATTCACCTTGAGCCTGAGATGGCCGCCGAAAAAATTCGCTTTATGCTTTCGGCGCAGGTTGACAACGGCGGAGGACTTCCGCTCGTCAAGTTCACCCACAACGCGGGCCACGAGGACACGCCCGACGATGAGTCTTACGTTCGCGAGACAGGACATCCCGCTTACAGGGCCGACGACGCGCTCTGGCTTTTCCCGACTGTCTACAAGTATATCGCGGAATCTGGAAACGTCGCCTTCCTTGACGAGGTGATTCCCTTTGCAAATAAAGACGAGGGAACTGTTTACGAGCACTTGAAGCGGGCCGTCGATTTTTCCATGAAGCATCTTGGACCGCACGGAATTCCCGCCGGCCTCTACGCCGACTGGAACGATTGCCTCCGCCTTGGCGCCAACGGCGAATCTTCTTTTGTCGCGCTCCAGTATTACTACGCGATGACGATTTTGCGCGAGTTCGCCCAAAACAAAAAGGACGCGGAGTATGTCGCCTTCCTTGACAAGGCCCAAAAGGAACTTGGAGAAAAGATCCAAAAGCTTTGCTGGAACGAGGACCGCTTTATCCGCGGCTTCACCGAGCGCGGCGAAGTCATCGGAAGCCGAAACGATCCCGAAGCCAACATGTGGCTGAACCCCCAGAGCTGGGCCGTTATTTCCGGCCTGGCTTCCGACCAGCAGGCTGACGCCGCGCTTGAAAACGTGAACAAAAAACTTAACACGGATTTTGGCCTTGTCTTGATGGACCCGCCCTACCAAAAGCACGCCTTTGAAGGAGCGCTCGCCGTAATCTACAACCAGGGCGCCAAGGAAAACGCAGGAATTTTCTCGCAGTCCCAGGGCTGGATCATTCTTGCCGAAGCGCTTCGCGGCCACGGAGACAGGGCCTTCCAGTATTTTATGGAGAACGCTCCGTCCGCCCAAAACGACAAGGCCGAAATCAGAAAGCTTGAGCCTTACTGCTACGGCCAGTTCACCGAAGGAAAGGCAAGCCCCCACTTTGGACGATCGCACGTTCACTGGCTTACAGGAACCGCGTCAACCGTCATGGTCGGCTGCGTTGAAGGAATCCTTGGCATGAGGCCGAACCTAGAAGGCCTTAGGCTGGCTCCTTCGATTCCCGCTTCATGGGACGGTTTCACCGCCGAAAAAGACTTTAGGGGCTGCAAGCTTAGCATCACGGTCAAGAATCCCGACCACGTTCAGTCTGGCTGCAAGGAACTTACTGTTAATGGAAAGAAGATGGAAGGAAACTTTATTCCTGAGTCTGAACTTACCGCGAACACAGAAATCGTTCTTGTGATGTAAGGCCGCTCGTATTGTTGCTTGCAAAGACTTAATTTTTTTTCGAGCGGTTTCACCGCGTCCTTTGGACGCTGCTTTGGTTTGGGGATGGGGCGACCGCTTCCCCCATTGCCACCAAAGGCCAAATTCGCTACAATGTTCTTCTATGGAAAACAAAAAAACGGTTGACAACGACACGCTAGAAAAGTTGCTTTATCTTTCGCGCCTTTCGCCCGAAAGCACAGATTTGACCACGCTCAAAAAGCAAGTTGACGACATCGTCGGCTACTTTGAGATTCTTTCTAAATACGGCGACAGCGAAAATCCCTATGACGCGTATCCTTCGACGCAAGCCGAAAAATTGCGCGAAGACAGCGTGGTCGCCGGCCTTGACATTCCAGACGTAAAAAAAGTCACCGAAAACTTTATGGACGGCTACTTCCAGGTACCAAAAGTCCTTGGCGAGGGAGCGTAATATGACTAGCATAAATCAGGCGCGGGAAGCGCTAAAAAACGGAAGCGTCAGTTCTGAGGCGCTGGTCCAAAAATCGGCGGCGGCTTTTGAGGCGGACAAAAATTCCGCCTTGCCCCTAAACGCCTTTTTGGAAATTTACGACGACGCTGTGGAGCTTGCAAAGGAGGCCGACAAGGAAATCGCGGCCGCCCGCAGCGCCGGAACGCTCGACGCGCTCTTTGAAAAAAAGCCGCTTTTGGGCTTGCCCTTTGCGGTAAAGGACAACATCAGCGTAAAAGGAAAGCGCCTCACTTGCGCCTCGAAAATTTTAAGCGGCTACGTCGCCCCCTACGACGCGACTGTCACCGCCCGCCTTAAGGCCGCCGGCGCGATTCCGCTTGGCCGCTGCAACCAGGACGAATTCGCGATGGGCTCGTCAACCGAATATTCTTCCTACGGCCCCACGCGCAATCCAATAAACCGCCAGTACGTTTCGGGCGGATCTTCGGGAGGCTCGACAGCCGCCGTCGCGGCCAACCAAGCGCTCTTTGGCTTGGGAACGGAAACAGGCGGCTCGGTGCGCCTTCCCGCTTCCTACTGCGGCGTTTACGGCCTTAAGCCCACTTACGGCGTTCTTAGCCGCTGGGGCGTCGTCGCCTACGGAAGCTCGCTTGACCAAGTTGGAATCATCGCACACACGCCCAGCGACATCGCCCAAACATTGAGCGTTTTGGCCGGAGCGGATTTTTACGACGACACTTCCGCCGACCTTCCGCAAAAAGAAGAGTTGAAAAACCTCAAGGCTTTTACTGCCGAAGAATTTTCAAAACTCAAGATCGCCATTCCCAAGCAGTTCCTTGAAAGCAAGGGCCTTTTGCCCGACGTTGGCGTTGTCTTTGAGCAGACAAGAAAATGGTTTGAGGAAAAAGGCGCCAAGATTGAAGTGGTTGACCTTCCGATTTTGGACGCGTCAATCGCAAGCTATTACGTCATCGCCTTGTCGGAAGCGGCGTCCAACCTTAGCCGCTTTGACGGAATCCGCTACGGCGCGCGCGTCGACAAGGGAAACGGCTACGACGA
>CADCCO010000110.1 GCA_902799965.1 uncultured Spirochaetaceae bacterium | reverse complement strand
TTTTCCCATGTGACACCTCCACGGGCTTTTCCTTCGTTTATTATATCATCTTAAACGAATTTTTTTGCCCCTCAGTGTCTACTTTTATTATAGCAACATTGACAGAATCCCCAAAGCATAGTATAATGTTTCTATTAAAAGAAACAGCGAGGATATGCTATGTCACAAGAAATTCCCTACAAAATTTTTCTTTCGGAAAACGAACTGCCCAAGCAGTGGTACAACGTTCGCGCGGACATGAAGAACAAGCCGGCGCCGCTTTTGAATCCCAAGACGCTTAAGCCGGCGACTGCGGCGGAACTGGAGCAGGTTTTTTGCGCGGAGCTTGTAAAGCAGGAATTGAACACGAGCGACCCTTACATCGACATTCCGCAAGAAATTTTGGACTTTTACAAAATGTACAGACCGTCGCCGCTTGTCCGCGCTTATTGCCTTGAAAAAAAATTGGGAACGCCCGCCAAGATTTACTACAAGTTTGAGGGCCAGAACACTTCGGGCTCGCACAAGCTTAATTCCGCCATTGCCCAGGCTTACTACGCCAAAAAGCAAGGCCTTAAAGGCGTGACGACAGAAACCGGCGCCGGCCAGTGGGGAACCGCGATGGCGATGGCTTGCGCTTACCTTGACTTGGACTGCGTTGTGTACCAAGTGCGCTGCTCCTACGAGCAAAAGCCCCAGCGCCGCGAAGTGATTCGCACCTACGGCGGAAGGGCCATTCCCTCGCCCAGCATGGAAACCGAAGTGGGCCGCCAGATGAACAAGGAATTTCCGGGCTGCTCAGGATCGCTGGGCTGCGCGATTAGCGAAGCGGTTGAAACGGCTGTCAAAACGCCCGGCTACCGTTACGTTTTGGGCAGCGTCTTGAACCAAGTTTTGCTGCATCAAACTGTCATCGGTTTGGAAGCCAAAGCCGCGCTGGACAAGTACGGCATCAAGCCCGACATGATTATCGGCTGCGCGGGCGGCGGAAGCAATTTGGGCGGCTTGATTTCGCCCTTTATGGGACAAAAGTTGCGGGGCGAGGCGGACTACCAATTCATCGCGGTTGAGCCGGCCAGTTGTCCAAGCCTTACCCGCGGCGTTTTTGCCTACGATTATTGCGACACCGGAAAAGTTTGCCCGCTGCAAAAAATGTACACGCTCGGAAGCCAGTTCATGCCCAGCCCAAGCCACGCCGGCGGACTTCGCTACCACGGAATGAGTTCCATCCTAAGCCAGCTTTACCACGACGGCTTGATGCAGGCGCGCGCCGTTGAGCAGACTTCGGTCTTTGAGGCGGCGGAACTTTTCTGCCGCACGGAAGGAACGCTCCCCGCTCCGGAATCTAGCCACGCCATCCGCGTCGCGATTGACGAAGCCTTAAAGTGCAAGGAAACCGGCGAGGCCAAAACGATTTTGTTCGGCCTTACCGGAACCGGTTACTTTGACATGATGAGCTACCAAAAGTTCAACGACAAGACGATGAGCGACTATGTTCCCACTGACGAAGACATCAAGAAGGCCACCGACTTGATTCCGCGATTTGAGGGAAACGAGTTCTAGCTTAAAAGACCCCCGCGCCAAGCGCGAGGGTGACAAGTTGCAAAAACACAAAAAACGCGCTATAATAAAGAATTATGGCAGAGGATTTTTCAGGGCCTTCCAAGCCTAAGGCGGTTTGGGAGCCTGGCACATTGGACGCTACTCGCAAGAACATAGGTGCGATTGACAAAGAAGAAGCCGCCCGCATGACAAAAGTTTTGGGCGGCGAAATAATGACCGAAAAGTCAGTGCCTATTGACTACTCTAAATTGCCAAAGCGCGCGCCGTCCAACCGCGTCGTTCGGCCGACAAACGTTTCGTCGCAAATGGCAAAAAGCTCTTCTTCGGGTGGCTTTTCTTCTGGCTCTTCAAATTCCGCGGAAAGCGAGCCAAAGAAAAAGGTGACCAAAGCCGCCAACTTGCCGCAAATTTCTTCAAAAGACAACGCCAAAATCGACAAGCTGATGATGAGCGACGCGTACGCCATAAAGCCCAACTACGGCCTCTTCAATTTCCTAAAAAAGCTGGCCAAAGACGGCTCCGAAAAAGTCATTCCGGAATTTGCCGAAATAACCTTAAAGGCGCACCTTGACCACATCAACGCCTTTATTACCGTCGTAAAGTCGATAGTCCAGTTTTCGCCCGACACTTACAAGGCGCGCATTCAAAACGAAACCGACATGAAATTCCGCTTTTTGAGGAAGATTTCGGAATGGTCGACCCGCGACGCAAAATTGGCGTTTGTCAATCTTGGAACTTTGCAAGAAGGCCCGGTCGTCGCAGACTTGGTTCCCTTTGTAAAATCGGTTTACCGAATGTTGATAACGATTCACTACGTGGGCGAGCCTGCGATAATCCGCGCGATAAAAGACATTTACGCGGATTTGCTGCACTATCCAAACGCCGACAAGGACAAGTTCGCTCGTTTGGCAAAAGAAGCCATCACGGAATGGATGTACCTTTACACGCAAATCATCAAGGGCCTTTATCCGCTTTTGATGAGAATGTGCGGAACTCCCTTTGACGAATTTCCGCACTTTTTTGTGGCGCAAGTTTCAACGATACTGAATTTTTTGGGCCTGAAGAAATTCGACCTTTTGCTGCCTGAAAAGAAAGTCGACCCTGAAGAAGTCCGCAAGGCAAAGGAAGCGGAAGAAAAAGCCAAAGAGGCCGAAGAAAAAAAGAAGGAGCAAGAAAAGGAAGCCGCGACGCAAGGCGAGATGGTTGAAAAAGGCCTGGCGCTTCTTGACCGCTTGTTCCCCGGAGCTGGCTTTAAAAAGCTTGACACTTTCCCGGACATGTGGCCGTATTTTGACCCTTTGTACGACCTTGACGAAGCTTACTTGATGCTGGCGCCAGAAAACCCCATGCAAATAACGATAGCGCTTTGCGAGATTTTGCAAGACATTTTCCGCGCCTGCAACAAAATGCAGTTCAACATGGAAGGAAACCCCAACTTCACTTCGCGCGAGGACAATCTTACAAAGGCGCTCAGCGAATGGCCGGTTTATGTTGACACGATTTTTAGCCGCGATTTTGGCGAGCAGCTTAAGCAGCTGGTAAACCAAACTTACACGCAGGCCAACTACATCACCACCCGCGCCGGAAAAAAATGCGTCACCGACGTTTTGTGGATTACAAAATACAGCTTTTTGCCGCACTTTACTTTTGAGCAGCTTTTGCTGGAACGCCCGATCAACAACAACAAGTATTTGGCGCTTTTCATCAGAACGGCTTTTTTGCGCGACGCGTTCGCTGACTTGGCAAAGCAAATAGCGCAGGTTGAAAAAAATCGCGGCGCCGTTGGCGGCTTGAACAATCCTTGGGAGCACTACAATTTTGAGATAACTTCGCCGATTGCAAAGCGAATGGACGTTTTGCTGAATGGAAAGGACAAGAGCGAAAACACGCCGGCAAACAACGCCAACGTAATCAAATACATCGCCTGCATTATAGCCGTCCTTGACTGGTGGATAAACTCGCGCGGCTCGCCCGCCTACAAGGCCGACTCGCGAAAGATTTACCGCACTATTCCAGGCACGCAGGAACCGGCCTTCTCCATCGAGCCGCGCGAAGACCAAGACCAACTTTTCGCCGCCTCAATCCGCGCCGCCGTGCAGAAGAAGTAGGAACGGTCAAGGCACGCTTCGCTCAAGGCCTTGACTCGTTCCTTTTGCGGCGCGAATAAAATTATCGCGCCGCAATAAAAACGCTCACAAAACAAAAAAGCGCGGGCAATCAAGGCGCGTTTCGCTAATTTTTGTTCTCAAACGCGACCAAATGCTCTTGGCCGTACATTTTGCGCAGCTTGGGCTTTTCGATTTTGCCGGTGGGGTTTCGCGGAACCGGCGCGAAAATGATTTTGTGCGGCCGCTTGTAGCGCGGCAATTCCTCGCAGAACTCGTTGATTTCCTCTTCCGTCGCGGTCATTCCTTCCTTTAACTGGATGACCGCGCCCGCGATTTCGCCCAAGCGCTTGTCGGGCAAACCGATGACGGCCGCGTCGTGAATCTTGTCGTTCTTGCGCAAAAAGTCTTCAATCTGGACAGGATACAAGTTTTCGCCGCCGCAAACGATAACGTCTTTGGCGCGGTCAACCAAGTAATAAAAGCCTTCGGGGTCTTGCATCGCGACGTCGCCGGTGTCCAGCCAGCCGTCGTGGAGCACTTCCGCCGTGGCCTCCGGGTTGTTAAAGTATTCCTTCATCACGCCGGGGCCTTTTACGTAAAGGATTCCAGCTTGGCCGCGCTCCACTTCCTTGCCGGTCTCGTTGTCCACAATCTTGCATTCCCAGCCGTAGCCCGGAACGCCAATCGCTCCAACCTTGCGGGTGTTTTCCACGCCAAGGTGAACGCAGCCGGGACCGATGCTTTCGGACAAGCCGTAGTTGGTGTCGTACTGGTGATTGGGGAAGTATTCCAGCCAATGCTTTACAAGGCTTGGCGGAACGGGTTGGGCGCCGATGTGCATAAGCCGCCACTGGCCAAGCTCGTAATCCGCCGCCTTTATTTTTCCGCTGTCCAAAGCGTCAAGAATGTCCTGCGCCCACGGAACCAAAAGCCAAACAATCGTGCATTTTTCGCGGCTCACAGCGCCCAAAATGTATTCGGGCTTGGTTCCCTTTAACAAGACGGCGCGGCTGCCGGACACCAGCGAGCCGAACCAGTGCATTTTGGCGCCGGTGTGGTAAAGCGGCGGAATGCACAAAAAGCAGTCCGAGCGGCTTGTCGAATGGTGGTTTTGC
>CADCCO010000109.1 GCA_902799965.1 uncultured Spirochaetaceae bacterium | reverse complement strand
TATGCCTTCCATATTTTCGCAGCGGATATTGCCGCCAAGCTGGGCGCGCTTTTCCAACACAAGACATTTTTTTCCAGCGTCCGACGCAAGCCGCGCGAAAGTCGCGCCGTAAAGGCCGGAGCCTACGATTAGGTAGTCATAGTTAGTGGTCATCGCTCTATCTTCCATTCCGCAAGATTTTTGCTTTGGCTGGAAAAACTCGCGCCGATTTTTATGACGCTGCGGCCGTCCGCTTGATATGGGATTGCGTAGCCTTTTGATTCAATTTGCGAAAGGGCTTCGTCTGCGGAGCCGTCCAGCTTGAATTCAAAAATGTAAACAGCGTCCTTTGTCCAAACGACCGCGTCGCTCCGTCCGTCGCCGTTTTGAACCTCGCACTGTATGAACTGCCCCATAAGCTTGAATATAAGCCAAAAGAACGCCTGAGCGTCAAGCTCGTAATATTTTTGGCTTGTTTTTTTGGGGGCGGCCGCGAAAATCGCCTGAATCCGCTTCATAAATTTTTCGGGCTGTCCGCCCCTTATTTCCTTTATGAAATTCACAATTTCTATGCTGTCGCTTCCGTTTTCAAATCCGGCGTAATACGGCACAAGGCATTTGAAAAAGCCGTAGCGGACTTCGTTGTTGGGAAAGCCCAGCGTAAAGGCCTGAATATCGTCTTCGTATTCTTTTATGGTCAAATATCCCGTTTGGTAAAGCATCGGAACCGGCCTGTTGGAGTCAAGGCGGTATCCTTCGATTGAGGCGCCGTCAACGTCGATTCCATCTTCAAGCGCTTGGAGAGGAAAAGAAGTCCGCTGCATCATCTTGACCAAAAAAGTCGGCGTGCCGGTGGCGAACCAGTAGCTGCCGAATTCCATTTTTTGGAACGCGTTCATCACGCTAAAAGGATTGTACACACCAAGATTTTCGCGCGTAAAATGGTAGCCGTCGTACATATCCTTCAAACGGTCGGCGCATTCCGTTTTGGAAATTCCTTTGTTGGCGGAAAGAGCCTCGATTTCAGGACGGAAATTTTCTTCAAGCTCGCTTTGGCTGTAGCCGCAAATCCCAGCGAATTTATTGTCCATCGAAATGTCCACAAGGCTGTTCAAGTCGCTGAAAATGGAAACCTTGTCAAAGCGGGTCACGCCCGTAAGGAACACAAAGCGCAAAAAAGAGTCCGCGCTTTTTATCACGCCGTAAAAGGACTTTAAAATCGAGCGGAACGAATCAAGCAAAGGCTCGTTGTCCACCGCGCTAAGCAAGGGCTTGTCGTATTCGTCAACAAGAAGAACCGCCTGCCTGCCGGTTTTCTTAAAGGCGCTTTCTATTACGGCGTAAAACCTGTCGGCGATTGTCCGCGCCGCGCTTGCGGCTCCGTATTCCGCTTCCCATTCTGAAAGCCGGAAGGAAATGTTTTGCTCAAGCTTTTCCGGCGAAGAAAAATCGCCAGCGTTAAAGTCTATGTAAAAAATTGGATGCGCAGGCCAAGCCTCCCTTTTTTGCTCCTTGGCAAGAAGGGGCTCAAGCTTTTCCAACGCCAAGCCTGTGAACAAATCTTTTTTGCCTTCAAAGTATGAGCGCAACGTGGAAAGAAAGAGGCTCTTTCCAAAGCGCCGGGGCCGGCTTAAAAAATACGGCTTTCCAAACCTCGCAAGATTGTACGCGTAGCGGGTCTTGTCAACATAGACAAAAGCCTTTTCGCGTATGTCCTGAAAAGTCTGAATGCCAAGCGGCAAATTTCTGATTTGTTCCATAACTTACATTATAGCGCAAATTTTGATTTTAAACAATATGCTTACGATATTCCCCAATTGCCCAAATAATTCTCTATTTCTGAAGAATTAAGCGGCAAATTTAGGGATAATTCTGCATATATGAGGAGTTATGCTAAGACACCGCCTTACAAGAGCCCCTTTTCTATCAGAGCCTTTATCTTTGTGCTGCTGGTCTGCTCCGTATATGGGAAGAACACCAAATCCGCGCCATGCTCGCGAAGCCACTTTTGCTGCTCAAGCCACCAAGGATGGTTTACATAGTCGCTTCCGCTAAACTGGACGTCAAAATGATATTTTTGAAAGGCCTCGACAGTGCCGCCATACTCAAAAGGAATTTCGTGAGCCTCGTCAACATACTTGCAAGAACGGACAAGCTCCAACCGCTCTTCAAAGGGAATGAATGGCTCGCGCTGCTTGCGCTCCACAACATAACGGTCAGAAGTAACACCGACAATCAGATAGTCGCACTGCTCTTTTGCCCTGCGGAACATGTTAAGATGCCCCAAATGATAAAGGTCAAACACGCCCGCAATGTAGCCTATATGGTATTTTTTGTGAGGCTGGCTCTTGTTCGCGGCCATCAATGAAGGAACAAGGGATTGGCGGCCTGGATAAATGTAATTTGCGTCATACATACCGATGTTTCTTACACCTAAAGAGCGGAGTTGCAAATAGACAGCCTTAAAATCCTTCATACAGATTACCACTTTATAGTCGTTAGGATTTAGACCGTACAGAACATCCGGAGAAGAAACTCTTACCCCCCTTAAGAGAGAGCCGTGTTTTTCCGCATTATTGTCAACAATGCATTCAATATCATAATCATCCTTATAAAAAGCGAGAAATTTATCCGCATATTTTCCCGCGCCAAACAAAACGATTTTTTTACCGCCTATATTTTCAAAGCATGTGGATAAAAGAAGCGGCGCGTCCAGCAATTCAGAAAAACCATTGTTTATTATCCTGTAATTCCTACTCACAATATCATAATCCAATGCCGTTTTACTATTGAAGTCAGAAAAGAAATCTTTATTAAGCAGTTTATCCATAAAGGGTTTGATGTAATCATTAAGGATTTGTTCAACATTGTCAATCTTGTATCTATCAAAAAAGAATTGACAGGGGATAATGGAATTGCACAACGATGAATTATCATATACAAACGCGACAGAGCGCCATATAATGACTTTTGCCGGTAAATTTTCATAATAAAACTCTTGGTCATAAAAAACAAAGTTCCCGTCTTTATAAAAAGCGTTAATGGGCACCAAGTCCATGTAACCGCGCTTTAAAACAGCGTCATAACCTTCTCCGCTGACATGCTCTGAGGAATTAACAATCAAATCTACAAACCTATCCAGTTCAGAGATGAATTTATCCTTGTCATGCAAAAGCAAATCCCGCAAGTAATAAGCGGCAGACGGAGCGTCAACATAAGGCATCTCAAGACTATTGCCTTTAACATCAAAGCCAAACGTATTAATTCCATGCCTTTGCAAATCCGAATCAATCTCAGCCATTTTTGCAAGTTTGTCTTTACCGCTCTCATCAAGAAGGCGTTTTTCCACAACGCCGTTGTTTTTTATTATTGTCGCAAAAGCTTCTTGATCCCTGAACACCGGCAACGTAACGTGCTTAATCGAAGAAAAATTTGACGATTCTTTTGGGCACTCAATAAAAAAGGCGTTAGCCATCTTGTGAAACAAACCGTTTTGAACAAGACTGTCATACAAACACCGCTCATCCATAAAAACAGTTGAGTTGTCATTGTACCTCGGCAGAACGCGCAAATTTAAATTTTCATTCGGAAGATAGTCATCGGCGTATAAAAGTTGCGGAACAGAAAGATTTGGATAAACCGAATAAAACTTTGAGCGCGCAAAACCAGCGCGCGCAAGCATAGACTCCACTTCAGAACGAGCATACAGTTTGCCGCCCATGTTCTTTGGCAATGGATTAGGCTGACGAGAATAATTTTCTATGCTGTCAAAAATATTTTTTGTAAACGGGTCGCGGTCGCCGCAAAAAAATTGTATTCCCAGTCGGTTTGGCGTAGCGAGCAACAAAGAGCCGTAGTTCTTTAAAAGCGCCTTCCATTTTGGAAGAACAAGTTCCGGCGTGAAACATCTTTCCAAAACACCGATCGCAATTACATAATCAAATTTTCCTTGCTTTTCTTGAATAAAAGCGTCTTTAGCAGACTCGCGGATGGAAACAGAAATGACGGACAAGCCTTTTTCCGCCAAATATGAAGAATATGACTTTGTTTGCTCTTCGACACATAAAATTGAATCACCAGCATCAAAATCCAACCAGGCAAGTATAAACGCTTCTGTATTCTTTGACAAAACCATATAACCTCACTCCCCCAAAATCGTAATCTTCAAAATCTCAACAAACTCATCACCCACGCCGCTCTTTTTCACGGCCTCGATGCATGAGCCGTCAATCTTTATCGTTGCATATTTTTTTAGATAATTGTAATTGATCTCAAAGGACGGGCTAAAGGATTTTGCGTACGCGGTCTTAATTTTCTCTTTAAGCGATTTTTTTTCTTCCGCCCGCTTGTTTCCGATTAAAAAAGACTTTCCGTTGTCAAAAATCGGAGCGTTTTTAAACGCGCTTCCGTCATAAATGACGCCAAGATTGTTAAAGTGCCTGTCTTCGTTAAGGATGGTCCTGTCAAGCGCAAAGGTGTTGGCCAAGTATTCATGAACGTCCAAGCCTGTCTGCTGTTTTACAAAGTTGATGACATACTCAATCGCGTCGTCATAATCCATTGCCGCGCAAACTTGAGCCAAGTCGCGCCCTGTGACGTTTTTGTACAAGCGGTAAAAAGTGACAAAGGATTCATCGTCTTTTAAAAAGTTTTCGCTGCAGCAGCCGTTCTTTCCGTTTATCACGCAAGGAAAGTATTCGACAAAACCGCCGGCGGCAAGGCCGCTTTGCTTTAATATGACGCTGGCGACCGCCTCTGCAAGGCCCTCTCCGCCATGCCTGTCCAGCTTGAACCAAAGGCCGTCCTTAAAAAACTTGTCCTGCGTTCCGTCGCTTGTTCCGCTGGCGCGAATCATATATTCATCGCCTATCGAAAA
>CADCCO010000108.1 GCA_902799965.1 uncultured Spirochaetaceae bacterium | reverse complement strand
GCCCCCTTGTCCTTGCTGCCGGGAATCTTGTCGGTGTAGCCGGGGCCTTTGACCACAACCTCGTCGGGGCCGACCATTCTCATGCGCGGAATTTTTTGGCCGGGCTTAAGGAAGACTTTCTCCAGCCGCAGCTTGTAGACCGAGCCGTCGGCGTGGCCGGTAAGGACAACGCTGTCGTCGCGGTTAAAGGCGTAACTGGTCAGCGTCGTTTGGTTAAAGGGCGGAATGTAGCCCACGTATTTTCCGGTCTCCAAGTCGTAGAATTCAAGGTTGTCGTCGCCGGTCAGAACAATCAGGTTCTTTCCCCTGGAAGAAAGCTTGAAATTCTTGACTCCCTTTCCGTTGGGCTTTATGACCATAAGCCGCCTGCCGTCAAAGGCGCGGACGGTGATCGCGTCGGGGCGCTCAAGCGATATGACCGCGCTGGAGTCCGGCGTGAACAAGGCTCCCGCGCCGCTTCCGCTGTAAAAGGGCATAGAATTGACTTTGCTTCCGTCGGTCGCGTTCCATATAAAGAGCTTGTCGTCCAAGCCGGAGCTGACCAAAAAGCCGTCGTTCTTGCTAAAGTCAAGCGCGAATACGTTTCCCAAGTGGCCGCTCAAATTCTTGTCCGAAATTTTTTGCGTGTAGTGCAAGACAATCGACATATTAACGGTGCCGTCGTCGTAGGCCACGGCCATATGGTTTCCTGAATGGCTAAAGGCGCTGGCCGTGACGCGCCGCTCGCTTGAAAGCTCCACGGAATAAGACGGCTCCACGTCGCCCGCAATGGCCACTTGCTTGGGCAGGTCGTTGAAATTCCACACGCTGAATTTTCCGCCTGAGCTCAGCGCCATAAACATGTCGGACTGCGTGACGACGTCCCAGGCAAACTGAAGGCTCACCGCGCCGTCGTAGCCCATCGCGTGCACAAGGCGGCTGTCAAAGCCGTCGCGTATGAAAATCGCGTTTTGCTCGGTAAGGGCAAAGTAGCCGTTGTTGTTGCTCCAGCAAAGGCCGTGGACGGGGCTTGGCGTTTTTAGCGTGGGCGCGGCTCCCAGGACGGAGGCCGAGGCCTGTTCGTCCGTCGCGTTGTATGGAAGCTCGCTTCCGTTAAGAGCGTCCTCCGGGCTTGGCTGGTCAGGCAAAGGAACGCTTTCGCTCTTATTGTCCGCGCCGTTTTGCACTACGGCGCCGCTGATTACGGTAGGCCCGCTTTCGGCCGCCGCGCTTTTTGGCGCCGAGACGCTTTCCTCGCCGTCCCCACTGACTACAGTCTGGGCCTGCAAAAGCGTTCCGCGCGTAAGCAGAACATATGAGAAGAATATAAAAGTCAGAGCGCGCGTCCTAGCGTTCATCTCTAAGCTTTAAACTCCGTCCTTTTGGCCGTACTCGCAAGCGGCTCCCAAAATCTTCGCGTGCTGAATTAGTTCCAGCGATTTTTTAACCTGCTTGTAAAGGCGAATCTCTCCCGAGCCGCTTCCGCCGCACAAAACCTTGAGCAGCGTTCCGTCAGGGAGCCAATAATCTTTCACCAACATTTCCGCGGCGGGACAGAACACGTCCACGTCAAGAATGTATTTTTTGCAGTTGACGCTTGCCGACCAGTGCAGCTCCTCGCTTCCGTCGTTTGTGGGAGTCCGGACGCACGACCATTGGCTTGCGTATTTTTTTATTTTTTGCTGGGGGCCGAATCCATAGTATTCGCCCTCGAACTTTGCAAAAGCCGCGATTCTTCCGTCGTAGTCGCCGCCAATCGCAAAGCCCGAATCCTTCATAACCTTGCCTGTGAATATGCTGGTCAAGCGGCTTGAGGACACGTGCAAAAAGGGAATCGGCATAAGCGGGCCCCAAGACTTGTCCACGTAGCCAAAAGAATGGTCGGGCGACACGGCGTATTCCTGCCCGTCAATCGTGACCATTCCTGAAAACCGTGCCGTAAGGCCGCCGGCCAGCCAGCGCTCGCCCGCCTTGCTGAAGGTTTCGGGAGCGTCAAAGTCGCGCTCGTACTTTAAATTCCATTCCATACGGCCGGCGGCGCTGCCCCATTCGGCAAAGGAGCGCGCTTCGATTTCGGTTACGGAAATCACGCCCATTAGGCCGGTGTCCGAAAAGGCGCAGCCGCCCGCCTTTATTCCAAAGCCCCGCTTTTGGACGTTGAATTCGCTGTTGGCGAAAAAGCGGTTCAACTGCTTGGGCCGGCTTCCAAAGACTCCGGCGCGCACGCAGGCGTAGCTGGGAAGAATTCCTTGCGGGGACGCCGCTTTTACCTCTATGTTGCCGGCAAGGGCGGCTTGAAGGTCGGCCGAGTCCAGGCGCTTTTCTTCCTCCGCTTGCGGAAGAACCGCGCGCTCCCAGCTTAGGGCTGGGTTTTCGGCCATCAATTCTATGAAAAACAGGCGCTCTTCCCCGCTGGCCGCGTTTATTCCGTTAAAGAAATAGCGCCATCGGTCAAAGCCGCGCTTTCTTAGAGAACCTTTTAATTTGTAACAGTTTCCTTTTACTGCCTTTTTTGAAACGGACATTTTACCGCCTTTTGGCCCTTGTCAAAGGATGTCCGGGTCAAGCCCGAACATGACAACCGTGTCATTGCCGCGCTTGACGCGGCAATCCCAAAATTCGACAATGAGCCTACTCTTCTTCTTAAAGTATCGGCGGTTTTAGCGTAAAAGATGAGGGAAAAGTTTTCTTACTTTAACAGGCTGTCGATAGCCTTGATAATCTCGTCGCGGTTGGTGAAATTTTCGTCCAAGTACTCAAAGGCGGCCACGGCGTCGCGCTGGGCGTGCTCGTACCAAATGGCGTACAGTTCAGGCGAAAACTGGTCGCCCAAAAAAGGCGCGCCCTGTATGTCGCTAACCAAAAGTCGCATCAATTCGATGCATTTTGACATTTTTTTATCCATAATGGAACAATTATAGCGCGCCTTCCGCCTTTTGTCCACAAAAAAAAGTTCGCCCCGCAAAATTCCTTCTTCCCGCAAAAATTTGACAAAAAGCCAAAGCGGGTGTAAAATAAGGGTTATAGGAAAAAAGTTGGACAATTTTATGGAAAAGTACAAATATACCGAAGCAGAGCTTGCTCTTTTGGAAAGCGCGCCGGTTCCGCTGGCCATTTACCAGTACGTCAACGGCCAAGTTTTGACGCTGGCGCTTTCAAACGGATTCTTGGAATTGTTCGGCGTTTCCGACCTCGCGCAAACAAAAATTCTTATGGACAAGGATATGTACCGCGACTGCCACCCCAACGACATCGCTATGTTGGAAGACGCGGCCGTTCAGTTTGCCACAAACAAAAAGCCCTACAACGTAATCTACCGCTCCAAAGTGGACGGCAAATACAAAATCATTCACGCCTACGGAAAGCACATACAAAAGCCGGGCGGCGTTCAAGTCGCGGTCATCTGGTATTCCGACGAAGGCGACTACAAGGAAGAAATCGACGAGCAGGACAGCTTTTTGAGTTCGGCCTACTCCAACCTTTTGAGAAGCGTAAGCGTCGACCGCCTTTTGCAATACGACTGCTTGACCGGCTTTCCCACGGCCAGCCACTTCTTTTACTTGTGCGACACAAACTACGTTCCCAAAGCCAGGGAGCTGGGCGAAATGCCTGCGATGATTTTCTTCAATATGAGCGGAATGAAGCGCTTCAACGCCAAGCACGGCTTTGCCGAAGGCGACAAGCTTATCGCGGCCTTCTCCCGCCTTTTGGCGCAAACCTTTGACAGCAACCATTGCTGCCGCATTGGAATGGACCGCTTTTGCGCCTATGTAATGGAAAAGGATTTGGAAGCGCGCCTGGAAAAAGTTTTCACGGACTGCGAAAAAATCAACGGCGGAAAAAACGTTCCCGTCCGCGCGGGAATTTATTCCGCAAAAGTAGAGTACTGCGGATCAAGCCTTGCCTGCGACCGCGCCAAGATGGCCTGCGACTCCGGCAAGGCCGCCAACATTTCGGGCTTCACTTGGTTCGACAAGTCGATGCTCGAAGCGTCGGAAAAGCGCCAGTACATAATCGAAAACATCGACCGCGCCATAGAAGAAAAATGGATAAAGGTTTACTACCAACCGATAATCCGCGCCGCCAACGACCGCGTTTGCGACGAAGAGGCGCTGGCCCGCTGGATTGACCCCAAGGAAGGCTTTATGAGCCCGGCGGACTTCATTCCGGCCTTGGAGGACTCCAACCTAATCTACAAGCTTGACTTGTTCATCACGGAACAAGTCTTGCAAAAGCTTAAGGCGCAGAAAAAGGTGAACATTTACACGGCTCCTATTTCCATAAACCTTTCGCGCTCAGACTTTGACTCTTGCGACATCGTGGAAGAAATCAACAAGCGCGTAAAGGCCGCGGGCATTCCGCCTGAAAAGCTTACGATAGAAATCACCGAAAGCGTTCTTGGCCACGACTTTGACTATATGAAAGAGCAAGTCAAGCGCTTCCAGGAATTGGGCTTTAAGGTTTGGATGGACGACTTTGGCTCGGGCTATTCGGGCTTGGACGCGCTTTTGGACATAAAATTCGACTTGGTGAAATTCGACATGAAGTTTATGAAGGAATTCTACAAGAACGAAAAGAGCCGCGTGATGCTTTCCGGGATGATGAAAATCGCCGCCGAGCTGGGCATAGAAACGATTTGCGAGGGCGTTGAGACCATCGACCAAGTGGAATTCCTAAAGGAAATCGGCTGCGCCAAATTGCAGGGCTTTTATTATTGCAAGCCCATTCCCATGGAAGAAATTTTCGAGCGCTACGAAAAGGGGACGCAAATAGGCTTTGAAAACCCGGACGAGTCGGACTACTACGCGCAAATCGGAAAAATCAACCTTTACAACCTGTCCGTCATCACAAACGCCAACGACGAAATTTACAAGAACGTGTTCAACACGCCGCC
>CADCCO010000107.1 GCA_902799965.1 uncultured Spirochaetaceae bacterium | reverse complement strand
AGCGGCGCCGCGCTCCACCTTAAGGCGGCCAAGCAAATCGTCCGACGGATAAATCAAGGCTTCGATTTCCTCGGACTTGGTTTCCTCGTTGGCGATGTAGCCGCGGACCATAATTTGCTCAACGTCATATTCAAGCTGAAAGGCGTCCTCGATTTCTTCGGGGTAGACGTTCTTTCCGCCCTCAGTGACGATGAGGTTTTTGGCGCGGCCGCTGAGCATAAGGTAATGCTCGCTGTCCATCCAGCCAAGGTCGCCGGTTTTTAGGAAGCCGTCCTTGGTGAACATTTCCTGTGTTTCGTAAGGCATATTGTAGTAGCCCTGCATGACCATCGGACCCTTTACGGCAATCTCGCCGATACCCTGCTCGTTGGGGTTGAGAATCTTGATTTCTTCCCAGGGGCTAAAGTCCATGCCGACGCTTTCAACTTTAAAATGCTCCATCGGATTCAACGCGATGATTGGCGAAGTTTCGGTCAAGCCGTAGCCTTGGATAAAATCGATGCCAAGCGCGTTGTAGCCTTTGAAAATGCTTGAGGCCAACGGGCCGCCTCCGCAAATCGCCACGCGGATTGTAGAAATGTTGGCCGCGTCCAAAACTGAATGCAGCAAATATTTTCCAACATTCACGCCAATCAATTTTTTGATGCCGTAGCTTATAGCCATCAAGAATTTTATCAACAGCCGGCGCTAAGCGGGCAAATCAAGGCGGCCTGCATTGTGTAGCCGTGGTGAATCGGAAGCAAATTGTAAAAAACGTCCGTGTCGAGCAAAATCAAATTTTGCTGCGCGATGAAGCAGTCGCTGACCAAGTTTTCGTGGCTGAGCATTACGCCTTTGGGCGTGCCTGTCGTTCCGCTGGTGAACAAAATGGCCGCCGTGTCCTTGTCGGAAACATCGGGATAAGCGGGAACCTTTTTTGGCGCGGGCAAGTTGTAGACAAAATTCTTTTTGTCCTTTGGACTGAGCGAATAAACCTTGGCGCCCAGCTTGGTTTTTTGGAACCAAGCGTATTTTTCTTCGTCAACGAAAATCATTTTGGGCTTGGCAGTCTTTACGAGATTCGCGATTTCGTTGTTGTGGAGCGCGTAGTCCATCGGGCAGGCGATGGCGCCGGCCAGCATTGAGGCGATGAAAACCGTGGCCCATTCGGGGGAATTTTTTCCGGTGACGGCAACGCGGTCGCCTTTTTTGATTCCGTTGGAAATCATCCATTGCGCCAGCGTCTCAACGTTCCGCCAAACCTGCGTGTAAGTGTAAGATTGCTTTGTTCCGCCGTTTCCGTCAAAGTCCACAAAGCAAACGTTGTCAGGCCAGCGTTCCACAGAAATGCGAACCATTTGCGGCAGCGTGGGCCAGTTGGTCTTGAAGAACTTTCCGCGGTAGTCGTCCAAAAATTTCCAGCTTACATCGTCTCTCAACGGTTTCATATAAAGCCCCTATTTTTATGGATATAATACTTCTATTATAGCGCGCTTTTTGCGGAATGTGGAAAAATTCGTCAAAAAATATTTTGCAATTGATTACGCAACCGTACTAAAAGCAATTAAAACGCGCGAAGGAAGTGTGCGATTGACGGAAACTCTCATTTTGCCCCTGCCGCGCAAGCGGCAGGCTTAAATAGTTTCAAGGGGCAAAATGCGAGTAGCGACGATATCTAGCGGTTCCGCCAATCGCACGCTGACTGGGAGCGTTTTGTATTCCCGATAATTCGGTTGCTTATGTCAATCACCTTGAAATCGCTCCGCCATTATGATAGAATTGAGCTATGAGCAAGACTTCTGTAAAAAAGGTGGGAATCCTCACTAGCGGGGGAGACGCCCCTGGATTGAACGCGGCCATCCGCGGAGTTTGCCGGGCTGGAATGGTTCAGTACGGAATGGAATTTTTTGGAATCCAAAACGGCTACCGAGGCCTTGTGCAGGGCAACATGGTTCCGCTCAAGTCCGAAGATTTGCGCGGCATTTTGACAATCGGCGGAACTCTTTTGGGAACCAGCCGCGAAAAGCCCTTTAAGGCAAAGGAACCCGATCCGGTGGCAAAAATGATGCCGGTCGAAGCGATAAAAAAGAATTACAAAAAATGGGGCTTGGACGCGCTTGTCTGCCTTGGCGGAAACGGAACCAACACCACGGCCAGCCTTTTGGCCGACGAAGGCCTTAACGTCGTTGGCCTTCCAAAAACGATTGACAACGACATCGTTCACACCGACATGACTTTTGGCTTTCACACCGCGCTTGACGTGGCCACAGAAGCGATTGACCGCATCCACACGACGGCGCACAGCCACAGCCGCCTTATGGTGATAGAAGTGATGGGCCACAAGGCCGGTTGGCTTGGCCTTTATTCCGGAGTTGCCGGCGGCGGAGACGTAATTCTCTTGCCCGAAATTCCATACGACATCGACAGCGTGGCCGAAAAAGTGATGCGCCGAAAAGAGGACGGAAAGGAATTTTCCATCGTCGTCGTCGCCGAAGGAGCGCTTAGCAAAGACGAAGCCAAGCTTGACAAAAAATCGTTCAAAAAAGCCCGCGCCGAAATGCCTTACTCAATTGCCTACCGCGTGGCAAAGGAATTGGGCGAGCGCACAAGCCTTGAGTCGCGCGTGACAGTTTTGGGCTACTTGCAGCGCGGCGGAACGCCTTCTCCCTACGACAGAGTTTTGGCCAGCCAGTACGGTTGCGCCGCGGCCGACTTTTTGGCCCGCGGAGAATTCGGAAAGCTTGTCGCCTTGCAAGACCAAAAGATTGTCGGCGTTCCGTTAAAGGACGTTGCCGGCAAAGTGAAGAACGTTCCTCTTGACCACCCGATGCTTTTGGCCGCGCGCCACTTGGGAACTTCTTTTGGAGACTAATTTGTCCGCCAATTACAAATGCCGCCTTTGCGCTGACTGCGACGGCGCGGCTTGCGCGGGCGAGCTTCCCGGAATGGGCGGCGTTTTTGACGGAAAGAATTTTAGCCTGAACGTAGAAGGCTGGAAAAAAATTCTTCCCTTGATTCCGCAAGAAAAACTTGAAGAAGCGCAAGCGCAGTTTTCCGTGGAAAGAATGCGCCTTGCCCCGATTACCGGAGCGGAAGAAAACGTCGGCTGGCCCGACGAAGAATCCTTTTACGCGCCCTTCTACGAATTTGCCGCAAGATGTGGCCTAAAGCTAAGCGTCGGCGACGGCTGCCCCGACAACAAGCTTTTGGCCGGAATCGCGGCGGTAAAGAAACTGTCGCAAGCCAAGGATGCGGCCGCCTCAAACCGCGCTCCCGATGCCGCGACTCTTTCCACGCCCAAAAAGGCGGCGGTCTTTTTAAAGCCCTACCCGCAAGAAAAACTTTTGGAGCGCGCCGAATGGGCCATCCCCGTGGCCGAATATATAGGCGTTGACATTGATTCCTACAACATCGTGACGATGCGCAACAAGGTTCACCTGGAAAAAAAGACCGCCGCCCAATTGAACGAATTGCGCCGCGCGACAAAGCTTCCGCTTGTCGTAAAGGGAGTCTTTACCCAAGAAAGCCTTGGTTTAATAGAAGAGCTAAAGCCGGAAGTCGCTTACATCTCAAACCACGGCGGCCGCGTTGAAACCGACATCGGCTCTACGGCGGAATTCATGCTGGCCAACATCGCGCGGATAAAAAAGAGCGCCGCCGCCGTCTGGGTGGACGGAGGCCTGCGCTCTAAAGAAGACATCGCGGCGGCTTTAGCGTTAGGTGGGAAGGAAGTGTTGCTAGGCCGCCCGATGATAAGTTCTTTTTTGGAATCCGTTACAAAAGGCTCTCAACGCATTTTTCAACCTCGGCCATTTTGGCTGTAGGCTCAAAGCGCGCGGCCACGTTTCCTTCCCGGTCAACGATAAACTTGGTGAAGTTCCACTTGATGTCGGGATTGTTCTTGTAGTCTTTGTCGATTTTCTTAAGCATAAGGCCCATCGCCAGCGCCGCGGGGCCTTTTCCAAAGCCTTCAAAGGCTTTTTGCGATTTTAGAAATTTGTAAAGCTCAAGCTGGTTTTCGCCGTTCACGTCGGACTTTTTCATTTGCGGGAACTGCGTGTTGTACTTTAGCTGGCAGAACTGGTGGATTTCCTCGTCGCTGCCAGGCGTTTGCCCCGCGAACTGGTTACAGGGAATGTCGATGACCTCAAAGCCCTTGTCGTGGAACTTTTCGTACATGGCCTCGATGTCCTTGTACTGGGGGGTAAAGCCGCAGCCCGTGGCCGTGTTCACAATCATCATCACTTTTCCCTTGTAGTCGAAAAGCTTGACCTCGCCGCCCTTTGCGTCCAAAACTGAATAATCGTATACGCCCATAAATCGCCTCCTTTTCACGTTTGCTTTTATGATATTATATTGCGTCAAATATAATTTGTCAAGAGGAATTTAAATTTTTTGCAAAAAAAAATGCCGCCGCGCGAAAAGTCGGCGGCGGCAGGCGCTGGCAAGCCCTAAAATTGGGCCGGCCAGCCAATCGTTTGTCTTTCTACGCCCTTATAAAATTGGTGAAGACCTTTTTTTCGGCCTGGGGCTGGGGAACGCCGGCGGCCTTTCCAGCCTGAATGCTTTTTAGAATCCAAGCCATGTTGCGGCCTATGGTTTTCATTATCTGAATTCCTTCCTCGTCCTTTAGAACGTCGCTGCCGTTGGAGCCGTGCGTCATGTTCCAGTAGCGCGAAGTGACGACCGGTTGCTGCGCGTAAGTTATGTACTTGTTCAAAACATCAAGGGTGGCGGTGGTTCCGGCCCTGCGCGCGACAGTCACCGCGGCCGCCGGCTTAAAGCGAAGGTACTTTTCGCCTTCCCAATAAAGCCTGTCCAAAAAGGCCACCATCTCGCCGGACGGAGAGGCGTAGTATACCGGCGAGCCCAAAACGATTCCGTCGGCCTCCTGGACTTTTTCCAGCGCCTCGTCAAGCAATTCCCTCATCTCGCCCGAAAGCGCTCTGCCGTCAACCCAAAAGATTTCGGCCTCGATTCCGTTTTCGACCAAAGCGTCGGCCACGATTTTTAGCGACGTGTATGTGCTGCCTTTTTCGTTTCTGCTTCCGTTAAAAAGAATTACCTTCATTTTTTCCTCCAATATGGCGCGGCCTCAGCGCGCCGCCGGCCGCAAATTTTATTCCTTTCTCAAATACGCTGACGAAACCGGAAACTCAAAGTAAGTGTCGGGATAGGGTTCGTCCTTTAGCGTAAAGTGCCACCATTCGCAATCCAGCGGAACAAAGCCGTTCCTGCTCATCGCGTTTTGGAGGAACATTCTGTTTTCGTATTGCTCGCGGGTGACGCCCTTGTAGTCGGGGTGGGAACTCTCGCTAAAAAGGTCAAAGGGGCCGCCCATGTCAACTTCTTTTCCGGTCTGCATGTCAAGCAAAGTAAGGTCAACAGTGCTTCCGCGAGTGTGGCTTGAACGCGCGGCGATGTAGCCCTTTTTGAACAAGTCCTGCTTTTCGATTTCGGGATAAAAGAACTGCTTCATTCGCAAGTCCAAGTCTTCCATTCCCCAAAGCTGAAAATGCTTTACCGCGCAAGCCGGCCTGTACGCGTCAAAAACTTTTAGCCGGTAGCCCTGCGCGCAAAGCTCGTTGCTCGCCTCCCGCAAAGCCCGCGCCGCCTCCTTGGTCAAAAGCGCGCGCGCACGGCTCCTCGTATCCGTCAATCCTGTCTCCCACAAAATTGTAAGTGGAATAGTAGCGAATCTCCTGCACAATCTGCGGAACAAAATCCGCCAACACCACAAAGCCCGAAGGATCCATCGTCATCTTGTCTGACATATTTTTACCTTACCGACAAAACGCGCGGCTGTCAAGGAAATCCTTGAACATTCCGCCCCAATCTGATACAATAAAAAATTATGGAAAAATTGAGCATTCTTTTGGCCAAGGGCCGCATTTATGAATCTGTTTACGAATTGCTAGGAGACGTGGGCATTTCAATTTACTTGCCGGACAGAACCTACTTCCCTATAACGAACCAAAAAGACTTGGCCTTTCAGGTTGTAAAGCCGCAAATCGCAAGCGCGCTTTTGGCGGGCGACAAGGCCGACGTTGCTTTTAGCGGAAAGGATTGGGTTTACGAAAACGGCGTTCAGTCAAAAGTGACCGAAATCATGGACTTGGGCTTTGACCCGGTTAGAATCGTGGCCGCCGTTCCCAACACAGTGAACTTTGAAAAGCT
>CADCCO010000106.1 GCA_902799965.1 uncultured Spirochaetaceae bacterium | reverse complement strand
AATTGTCGGAGCGGTTTACTACACGCGCGCCTGGATTGACGACGGAAGCGCGCGGCATGAGGTGGTTACCTTTGGCCCGCTTGCCGTAGAGCCTACGCTTGAAGGAAACGACATTGGCGGCGAGCTTATGCGCAAGTCGATAGAGGCCGCAAAAAAAGCGGGCGTCTCGGGCATCGTCGTAATCGGCGAGCCGAATTATTATCCGCGCTTTGGCTTTAAGCGCGCTTCGGAATTCGGCATTACCGACGGCGAAGGAAATTCCTTTGACGCGATAATGTGCCTTCCGCTAACCGACGACTTTTCAAAAATCAAAGGAAGAATCATCGAAAGCGCCGACTTTAAAAAGCTGGAAGACCAAAAGCGCCTGCAAGAAATCAACAAGGAATTTCCCGCCTACCGCAAGGTAAAAGTCCAGGAAGGCTTCATGCAAATTTTCGAGCAGCACTTGGGCGTCGTGGAATCAATCAAGGACGGCGTTTTTTATGTCCGCTACTGGGAGCTTTTGATTCCCGCAAAGGCCGACGGCTTGGAAAAAGCGCCAACTGTCGGAAGCGACGTTCAGTTTATTTGGAAGCGGAACGGCGAATCAAAAATCACGAAAGTTTTTAAAAACTTGCTTTAAGGAACAATGAAAGACTACATTCTGCTTTTGCCAATCATTTTTATTTTTCACGACATGGAAGAGATAATCGGCTTTGGCCGATTCTTTAAAAAGAACCCCGACTTGTTCGAGCGCTTTCCAAAAGTCACGGCCCCTTACCGGGACTTTAGTACGGCGGGATTCGCGCTTGCAGTCTACGAAGAATTCATTCCGTTTTTTGGAGTGAGTTTCTTGGCCTATTATTTTCCGAACGAAATTCTTTACGACATGTGGTTTGGAATATTTCTTTCGCTCGCCGCGCATCTTTTGGTCCACATCGGACACGCGCTGTACATAAGAAAATATATTCCCTGCGTCGCCACAAGCGCGCTTTGCCTGCCCATAAGCGCCGCCATAATTTACAAGTGCGCGAAGCTCATTACGTTCAACGCCGTGACCATAGCTTGCATTCCTTTAGCCTTTGTCCTTATGATTGCGAATTTAAAGTTCGCGCATTTTATTATGCATAAGTTCAACAAAAAAAATGAAAAGGAAATATAAATGATAAAAGAAATTATTGACGACGAACAAAAGAAAAAAATCTCGCGCGCGATTTTGGAATCGCTTAAAGAATGGTTTGAAGTGGATTCTTCGCGCGAAGCCTACATACAGGACAGTCCCGGAAAATTATTCTTTGCCTCGTTTGATGGCGAAAAGCCCAACGGTTTTTTGTACCTAAAAGAAACCGGCGCCAGCACGGTAGAGCTTGCGGTGATGGGCGTACTAAAAGAGTTCCACCGAAAGGGAATCGGCCAAGAATTGTTTGAGGCCGCCAAAGAGCGCGCCAAAAAAAGCACGGTAGAGCTTGCGGTGATGGGCGTACTAAAAGAGTTCCACCGAAAGGGAATCGGCCAAGAATTGTTTGAGGCCGCCAAAGAGCGCGCCAAAAAACTTGGCTACGAGTTTATGCAAGTAAAAACCGTAAAGATGGGCGTTTACCCCGACTACGACCGCACCAACAAATTTTACTTGGCGCTTGGCTTTAAGGAATTTGAAGTGATTCCGACATACTGGGACGAAGCCAATCCTTGCCAGATTTACGTAATGGGACTGTAGTCAAAAGGTCGCAGGCATACAACGTCCGCAACACGAGCGGAAAAGCCTCATTTAAAGCATTTTAAGATTTCCGCTATTTCATCCGAAGCCTTTTCATAATCGGAAAGATACTCTTTTACCTTGTCTTCGCTACAAAAGACTTTTTCTATTTCTTCCGCATAATAATTTCCATATAGCCCTATATGCGACAACAGTCCTTTCCAGCCATAAATTTTTCCAGTTAGCCTTACTTTTTTTATCATTTCCTTATCGGGAACATAACTTTCACCCTGTCCAACAGCAAAGCCCCAACACTCAATATCGTGCCGCTCCGGAGAAGAATCCCCGTCATGCATATAAGTGAAAACATATCCGTTTTTCAACTCTATAGTAGGAGGCATGATGTTTATACTGCTACTATTATACGCGCCTGTATATTCCTTAAAATCTGTGCCCGCTTTTTTTTGGGCAAGCGCCAAAACTTTTTCTGCCAGTTTATGAATGTCGCTCAAATCGATTTGTTCGTCCATAGCGCTGTCCGAAGCCTTGGCAGGCGGCGGCGCCAACAGCCTAGAAACAACTCCGTCTCTTCCTATATATTTATTAACACCTGTTTCGTCCTCTGCGCTCTCAGATTCTGCCACAGTCCCAGAGGCCGTCACCGTTATCGAGACCGTCCCGTCTTTCCCAATGTATTCTTTTGACTCCATTTCTGCCGCCGCGAACAAGGGCGACAATGCAAAAAGCATCGCTGAAACAAAAAAAATCTTTTTCATGGCTTTCTCCATAACGTGTCAATTCAGAATGGCGAAAAATTGCAAGCGCTGCAATCATAAAATGCCGGCAGAGTCGAAGACAAAAACCCCAGCGTGTTGGCATAAGAAAAAACGTCTCTAGCGGTACGTGAATCCTCTTCGCCCGTCTGCAAATTCTTCACATAGACATAATGAATCTCGGAACTCATCTCGCTTTTGTTCAATCCAATGCGCAATTCTATTCTGCCAACATTAATTCCGTCTATAACTCTTTTTGCGGAAACATACAATTCATTTCCAACCAATCTTAATGTATGGCTTACTCCGATTTCCTGACGATTCAAAAGCTTTATCAACGACTGCCCGTAAAAATTGCATTGCCCAATCCAGTCAGGCAATTTTTTACCATCGGCGACTAGCGGAGCGGGCGGATCTTCAATCGTAGAATAAACGTCAAACTCTTTAATTGTTTGTTCACCTTCTTTTAGCGTAAGAACTCTATAAGCCTTATTGGATTGTTTTTGCCAAGGAGCGCCAGCCTTGTTCCACGCTGGATAGCTTGATATCCCGCCAAACGAAAAAGTTAATTCCAAAGCATTCTTGCCAATCAGTTCTTTTTTGCCAGTAACAATGTCATCTTTTCCTTCCAGCCAGCAGACCATAAGGCTCTTTTGATTCAATTTATCCAAGTTAAAACCTTTGACTGTAATGACGCCACTTTTGTCTTCTACAGAACTAATCGTATCATTTGAGAGCCTATAATCACAAATCAAGGCCTTTGTTCCCGCAGACGTAATCGCTATTTCTTTGTTTTTTGCATTGCTATTGGCAACCGATTTTGTCTTAACTAAAAAAGCATATTTGCCAGCATCATCTGGAATGTCAAATAGCAATTTACAATTATTGGCATCTATAGGTTTAAACTCCAAATTCTTAAACTCAATACTTTCCGATGACAATTCAAAATCCTCAATTGTCAGCCTGTCAAGATTATATCCGGCAATGTCAACAGAAACACGTTCTGGCTCGCTATAGTTTTCATAATCAGCTTTATGAGCGCATTCCACGGTTTCAACCACAGCAAGGCTGTTTGAAGGCTCTGAATATTTTGACAAATTGCCCACATCGTCTATAGCGGCAATTGCAATCCTAGCGTTTGCATTCACATTCTGGACTACAACCAAGTTTGAATTTCTTTTCACTCTAAATTCGTCTGCGCCTATTTCTAACACCGCTTCTATGTAATCGTCGTCTTTTGGATTAATCCAAGAAAACAAGGCGCTTCCGTCGTTCATAAGGCAATACTCAAAATTGGTTATCTCCGAAGGAGGAGTCCTGTCGATATTTTTAACATCTACAACTCTGACAAAAAGATCGCCTTTTGGATTTTCAGCGCAGATTGTATAAATTCCATTCTCTTCAATTTCAACTGTCGTTTCTGTTACTGGCTTGTCAAAAGCTTTTTTGCTGATTATATTTTCGCTCGCGGAAGAAAAAGTCAAAATGCCGTTGGCCTTGTTGTATTTCTTTGGCTTTGTCGCAAAGTCAGCATTCAGCTGTTTTTTAAAATCCCCCTCAAGCAAATAAACAAACTTTATTGTATCTGTAGTTTGCACAGAAAATAAGACATTGCCCGATGTTTTTTCCGTCGTATCTTTCTTACAGTCAAGCGGTTCCACCGCAAAAACATTCCCAAGCGCAATCACGCAAAAAATAAATAAAGAAAAAAACTTTTTCACAAATCACTCCTTAAACACATATTTTGCGGAAATTTCGCAAAAAAACATTTTCAAACTCAATAAAATATACTCTTATACTCATTTATTGTCAAGTTTTATATATTTTCTGTGTTTTAGTTAATAACAAGAAAAAGGATTTACATTCAAAATATAGGCATGGGCATTAGACACACCTTTATTCAAAATATGAAATACTACAGAAAACAAGCAGGATTGACGCAGGAAAAACTTGCCGAAGCCATAGGAATGAGCGTTTCTTACATCGGAGACATGGAAGCGAGGGAACGTTTTCCTTCCGCAGAAACAATTGACAAAATCGCTAAAGCGCTAAATGTTCCTCCCTCTGTTTTATTCAATGAAAAAGGTTCGCCAAACGCAATAAAATCGACCTTCCTAAAAAAATATTCAAAAAGCTTAAAAGAAACTCTCTCCAAGCGAGTCAATTCCGCGATAGAAGAAGTTTGCGACTTGCTATAAAAAGCTCATCTAGCAAAAGCGAACGAAGTGAGCTATTGCCAGTAGTCCGCGAAAGCAGACACGTAAATATTTCCGCTAGCAAAAGCGAACGAAGTGAGCTATAATAGAAATATGAACAAATCGGAACTTCTTCAATTCATAGAAAACAGCGCGGACGAATGCGTCGCGCTCCAAAAACTTTTGACTTCCCATAAAGCGCTGGCGCCGGAAAACGGCGGCGACGGCGAATGGGATAAATGCGCCGCTCTGGAACAATTTTTGCGCGACCACGGCATAACGAACTTGGAGCGCTTTGACGCGCCCGACCCCCGCGCCTTGCACGGAAGGCGGCCCAATTTAATCGCGACGATTCCGGGAAAAAACCAGCCCGTCGCCGCCGGCAGTTTTGGGCTTGCGAACGATTCTGGCGCTTCTTTGGCTTGCGACAATTCCGGGTCTTCCGCCGCCGGCAGTTCTGGTCTTGCGAACAATTCCGGCGCCTCGTCCGCTTCCGGTACGTCTTCCGATTCCGGCGCGGTCTGGGCCATCGCGCACATGGACGTGGTTCCCGTCGGAAACTTGGCCGACTGGCAAAGCGATCCGTGGACCGTAGTGGAAAAAGACGGAAAGCTTTTTGGCCGCGGCGTTGAGGACAACCAGCAGGGCTTGTGCTCGGCCTTCGCCGCCGCATGGGCCTTTGTAGCAAACGGCGTCCAGCCAGAGAGGACGATAAAACTTTTGTTCGCGGCCGACGAAGAAGTCGGAAGCAAGTACGGAATGATTTGGCTTTTGCAAAATCACGCGGAGCTTTTTGGAAAGAACGACTTTTTTGTAATACCCGACGGCGGCGATCCTCTTGGCCAAACAATCGAGATTGCCGAAAAAAACGTTTTGTGGATTCAGTTTACCGTAAGCGGAAAGCAATGCCACGGCTCCAGGCCCGACGAAGGGCTCAACGCCTGCCTTGCCGCCAACCGTTTGAGCGTCGCGCTTTATGAGGGCTTGCATAAAAAGTTTGACGCAAGGGACGATTTGTTTGAGCCTGCCACTTGCACCTTTGAGCCAACTAAGCGCGACGCGAACGTTGCGGGCGTGAACATAATTCCAGGGAGCGACGTATTCTGCTTTGATTGCCGCGTTCTTCCGCGCTACAAAAATGAAGAAGTTTTGGAAGAGATAAAAAAGATCGTCGCGGAAGAGGAAAAATTCTCTGGCGTAAAAGTGTCGTTCGAGCTTTTGCAAAACGCAGAGTCCAAGGCCACGGACAAAAACGCTCCTGTGGTACAAACGCTCAGTTCCGCCATAAAAGAGGCGCATGGAATAGAAGCCAAGACAATCGGAATTGGCGGAGGAACGGTGGCCGCAGAGCTGCGGAACCTTGGCTACGATTGCGTTGTTTGGAGCAGCCTTGACGAGACCGCCCACATGCCAAACGAATACTGCGTCATCAGCAACATGACGCGCGACGCAAAGACGCTCGCGCTGTTGTTTGCCGCGGGCTAAGAAAAAGATTGTCGGGTCACGCCCGACAATGACAGTTTTGTGAGCCATGTCATTGCCGCGCTCGACGCGGCAATCTTTTTTTTCGACCTATCTAATCTTAAAGAATATTCCCAGCGTAAAGATTGTGACCAAAAGTTGGACAATCAAAAACTTAAGCAAAACCTGCGTCGGAGCGCAAGAGCGCCACTTTGATGAGTCCCGTTCCGCCGTTAAGCAAAATCACAAGGCTTGTCGCGATAAGTATAAAGGGGTTTCCGGTAACAAGAACGCAGGCGCCGATAAAAAAGCCCAGCGCGCGGCTTCCCGCGTCTCCCATCAAAACGGAGCTGGGGAAGGCGTTGTGCCACAAGTAGCCCATCAGCGTTCCGGCCATCGCGAAAGTCATGATGCCCCACGCAGCTCCTGTCTTTAAGTGCGGAACAAGCAAGTAAGCGGACATGGCAACGTGGCCAAGAATGACGTAGAAAATAATTCCAAGCGCCATAAGCGCCACAAGAATCAGCGTGGAAGAAAGGCCGTCAACGCCGTCGGTGCAGTTGGTCGTGTTGATGGAAGTCCAAAGCAAAACCGTTCCGACAATCATATAAAGCCAAAAGGGAATCGCAACCGGGCTTGTCACAAAGGGGAACCAAAAGCAAACCCTTCCGTCTTCAGAAAACTTTGAAAGGAAATAATACATGATGGCGGTAAAGGCCGCGCTCAAAATCAAGTCAAGCGCTCCCTTTAAATATTCGCCCCACGAGGTTGCGCTGCGGTCGTCCAAAAAACCGCTAAGCATCGTAAGCCAAGTAAAGACAATCGCCGCCAGCTCCAAACCGGTCACAGGAACGCACAAAAGGCAAACCAAAAAGAAAATCGTGATGAACACGACTCCAGCGCCGGTCGGCTTTCCTTTGGCCGCCTCGCTGGTCGACGCAAGCGCGAACTCGCGGCCGCGGTCGTGCGGCAGCAAGTCGTAAAATTTCGGCAGCAACTTTAGCGCGCAAAAAAATCCCAAGTAAAGCGAAACGCTGATTAAAACCGCGTATGACTGCAAAAGGCGCGCGGGGCCAAAGTTGAACGCGTCCTGCAAATATCGGCCCAAATACCAAAGCATAGTTACTTCGCCAAATACTCGTTGATGCTGGCGGCGGCTTTGCGGCCTTCGCCCATTGCAAGGATAACCGTCGCGGCGCCCAAAACGATGTCGCCTCCGGCCCAAACTTTTGTCATGCTGGTGGCTTGCTTTTCGTCAACCAAAATGTGGCCGCGCTTGTCAACGTTAATCTCTGGCGTGGTCTTTGCGATAAGCGGGTTGGAATTGTTTCCAAGCGCCACGATAACCGCGTCGCAAGGAATGTCGTGCTCGCTTCCCTTTATGGCAACCGGAGAGCGGCGGCCTGATTCGTCGGGCTCGCCAAGCTCGTAGCTCAAAGCCTTGAGGCCAGTCACGCGGCCGTCTTCGGCGCTGCCCAAAATCTCGACGGGGTTTTCCAAGAAGCGGAACTCCACGCCTTCTTCCTCGGCGTGCTCAACTTCTTCGGCGCGGGCGGGCATCTCGGCGCGGGTGCGGCGGTAAACAACGTAAACTTTTTCCGCTCCCAAGCGCAAGGCCATGCGGGCCGCGTCCATCGCGACGTTTCCGCCGCCGCAAACCACGACCGTCTTGGCTTCGTAGTAAGGCGTGTCGGCCTTTCCCTTTTCGTAGGCCTTCATAAGATTGGCGCGGGTCAAATATTCGTTGGCGCTAAAGACTCCGATGTAGTTTTCGCCGGGAATGTTAAAGAACTTGGGAAGTCCCGCGCCCGTTCCTACAAAGGCGGCGTCAAAGCCTTTTTCTGTCAATATCTGCTGAATCGAAGAAGTGCGTCCGACCAAAAAGTTCATCTCAAATTTCACGCCCATCTTCTTTAAATTTTCAACTTCTTTGGCGACGATGTCTTTGGGAAGGCGGAACTCAGGAATTCCGTAAACCATAACTCCGCCCGCCTTGTGGAAGGCTTCAAAGACTGTTACGTCGTGGCCTGCTCGGCGGCAGTC
>CADCCO010000105.1 GCA_902799965.1 uncultured Spirochaetaceae bacterium | reverse complement strand
CAGCATTTTGAACCCGGCGCTCACGCAAACGCTGCCTGCCTTTCAAACGGCGGCGGGCGTGACAGACATTATGGCGCACCTTTACGAGCGCTATTTGACAAACACAAAAGATGTTGAGGTTACCGACCGCCTTATCGAAGCGCTCCTTCTTACGATGAAGCATGAGGCGCCGCGCGTAATCGCCGACCCAAACAATTACGAGGCGCGGGCCAACATTATGTGGGCCGGAATGATGGCGCACAACAATTCCTGCGGCGTTGGCCGAAGCCAGGACTGGAACAGCCACGGAATCGAGCACGAGCTTTCGGCGCTTTACGACTGCGCTCACGGCGCGGGCCTTGCAGTCACTATGCCGGCAGTCTTTAAGTATGTTATGAAGCATGACGTTAACCGCTTTGCCAAAGTGGCCGTCCGCGTTTGGGGCTGCCAAATGGATTTTGACCATCCGGAAGTCACCGCGCTTGAAGGAATCAACGCCTTCCAAAATTTCCTTTGCTCTATCGGAATGCCAAAAAATTTCTCCGAGCTTGGCGCCAAGGAAGAAGACATTCCGACGCTTGTAAAAACCCTTTGCTACGGCGACGGCCGCACAGGAACGATCAGCGGCTTTGTGACGCTTAACGAAGACGACTGCGCGAAAATCTACAAAATGATGTTGTAGGAGGAACATGATGGCGAAACAAAAGGCTTTGTTTATAGGCGGAACGGGAACGATAAGCATGGCGATCGTTCGCGAGCTGGCGCAAAAACCTGAATGGGAAGTTTGGCTTTTAAATCGCGGAAGCCGCGCGGAAGAAGTTCCGGCGGGCGTTAAGCAAATCGTTTGCGACATCTCAAACGAGGCGGAAGCCGCGCGAAAACTTGAAGGCATGACATTCGATGTCGTTAGCGAGTTCATCGGCTTTGTTCCTGAAATTTACATCAGTTCGGCTTCCGCCTACAACAAGCCCGCCGCAAGCTATGTCATCACGGAGGGAACGACGCTGGCAAATCCTCATTGGGAATATTCCCGCAACAAAATCGCCTGCGAAGAATTCTTGTTCAAAAAATACCGCGAGGAAAATTTTCCGGTGACAATAGTTCGGCCCAGCCACACTTACGACGAGCGCCACGTTCCGCTTGGCGTGCACGGCAAAAAAGGCTTTTGGCAAGTCATAAAGCGAATGATTGACAAAAAGCCTGTCATCATCCAAGGCGACGGAACTTCGCTATGGCATCTTACCTTTAACAAAGATTTCGCCACCGGCTTTATTGGCTTGATGGGAAACCGCCACGCGATTGGCGAGGCCTTCCAAATAACAGGCGACGAAGTTTTGACTTGGAATCAAATCTACCAAACAATCGCAGACATTCTTGGCGTGGAGCTAAAGGCCTATCATGTCGCGTCGGAATACTTGAGCGCTGTCGGCGACAAGTACGGCTTTGACTTTGAGGGAAGCCTTACCGGCGACAAATCGGTTTCGGTCGTCTTTGACAATTCCAAGTTAAAGAGAATCGTTCCGCAAATGGCGACGACAGTTCCTTTTAACCAGGGAGCGAGAATCGCGCTGGATTACGTTCTGTCCCACCCTGAATGCCAAATAGAGGACCCGGACTTTGACGCGTGGTGCGACAAGGTCATCGCCGCGCTGGAAAAAAGCAAAGCGGAAATATAGGAGGAAGCATGTCATTGGATGTAAACAAAATGCCCAAGCTGGGCTTTGGACTTATGCGCTTGCCAGAAAAAGACGGATCGGTTGACATTGAGCGCGTAAATACGATGGTTGACAAATACATGAACGCCGGCATGAACTATTTTGACACCGCCTACGTTTACCACAGCGGAAAGTCAGAAGTCGCCGCACGCGAGGCTTTGGTAAAACGCTATCCGCGCGAATCCTTTACGCTTGCCACAAAGCTTCCCGCTTGGGAAATGAAAACGGAAGCCGACCGCGACAGAATTTTCAACGAGCAGTGCGAGCGCGCCGGCGTGGACTACTTTGACTATTATCTCCTTCATTCCATTGAGGACGGAAGCAACTACGACACTTATGAAAAGCTTGACTGCTTTAACTGGGGCTGGAAGATGAAAGAGGCCGGCCGCATAAAGCATTTTGGCTTTTCATACCACGGAAGCCCGGAACTTTTGGACGAGATTACTGACAAGCATCCCGACATGGAATTTGTTCAAATCCAGTTGAACTACCTTGACCGCACCAATCCTGTTGTCCGCTCGCAGGCGCTTTACGACATCCTTCACAAAAAAAACATTCCGATGATTATCATGGAGCCTGTCCGCGGAGGAATGTTGGCCAACATGGCGCCAGAGATCGAAGCCAAGTTCAAGGCGGCGCGGCCAAACGATTCGGTGGCCTCTTGGGCCTTGCGCTATTGCGGAACGCTAGAAGGCGTCGCAACGATACTTTCGGGAATGTCTACCGAAGAGCAAATGGACGACAACATAAAGACCTTTAAAAACTTTGAGCCGATTACCGCCGACGAAATGAAAATCATCGACGAAGTGACAAAAGAAATTTTAAGCGTTCCGCAAATCGGCTGCACCGCCTGCAAGTATTGCACTGACGGCTGCCCGCAAAAAATCAGCATCCCGGACGTGTTCCGCACGGTGAACACTTTGCGCCGCTACCCGGATGACTGGAGAGCCAAAAACTTTTATTCCGGCTTGGTTACCCGGAGCGGAAAGGCAAGCGATTGCGTTGAGTGCGGCCAGTGTGAAAGCGTTTGCCCGCAGCGCCTAAAAATCATCGGCTTGCTAAAAGAAGCGGCCGCGCTTTTAGGTCAGTAAGGAATTTTTGGCAAGGAGAACTAAATGGACACAGTTAAATGGGGAATTTTGGGAACGGCAAACATCGCGCGATGGGCGACGATTCCCGGCATAAAGCTTGCCAAGAATGCAAGCCTTTACGCGGTGGCCGGTCGCTCTTTGGAAAAAGCAAAAAGCTTTGCCGACGAGTACGGCTTTGAAAAATATTACGGAAGCTACGACGAGCTTTTGGCCGACAAGGACGTTCAGGCCGTATACGTTCCGCTTCCAAACGGCTTGCACAAGGAATGGGTAATCAAAGCGCTCAAGGCAAAAAAACACGTTCTTTGTGAAAAGCCCTTGGCGCTCAACGCGGCGGAGGCGGAAGAAATGTTCGCGGCGGCGAAGGAAAACGACGTTAACTTGATGGAAGCCTACGCCTACCTTCACAGCCCCTACATCAAAAGCCTAAAGGCCGATGTTAAAAGCGGAATCATCGGCGACGTTGATTTTATCGACACGGCCTTTGTGACGCAGGGCTACAAAGAGGACATCCGCTTGTACAAGGAATTGGGAGGCGGCGCCTTTTACGACTTGGGCTGCTACTGTTCCACGATGATACTTTCCTTGATTGACTCTGATGTGGCTGATGTTAAGGCCGCGGCGGAGTTTACAGACAAGGGCGTTGACGCGATGACGACAGGCTTTGTCCGCTTTGAAAACGGAGCTCGCGCCTCCTTTAATGTCGGAATGATTTTTGGCCAGGAATCAAATTCCCGCTTTGACCGTTTGTATGTCCACGGAAGCAAGGGCTGCATTAAGAGCGACGTTGAGTACAACCAAGCAGGCCGCTTGTCATACAAAATTTATGTTGGCAACAAAATAATCGAACGCAAGATTAAAGCTCCCCAAAACTATTCGCTTGAAATACAAAATCTTAGCGACTGCGTTTTGAACGGCGCGACTCCATTGATAAGCCAAGAATTTTCGATTAAGAACGCCAAGTTTTTGGACGCGGTGTTCAAGGATATTGGATACTAGAATTGCTGGCAAGCCTAAAACTGCAGGCCGCGCGATTTTTGTAAAGAACCGATTTAGGAAACAGCTATGAAAATTTTAGTCGTAAACGAATTGCTTGAAGAGCGGCATGTCGAACGGATAAAGGCCGCCGCGGAAGAATGCGGCGCGCAAGTCTTGTTCTACAAAAAGCCGGACGAAATCCCGGAAGCGGATTATGACGCGGACGTGATTTACGGATTCGCTCCGGCAATCGTCAACACAAGCAAAAAATTAAAGTGGCTTTGCGCGCCTTGGGCCGGCGTGGACTCGCTTATGGCGCCCGGATATTTTGCCAACGAAGATTGTCTTTTGACAAACTCGGCCGGCGCTTACGGCGTGTCGATAGCCGAGCACATGATTGCCGTCGCGCTTGTGATGATGCGGCGGCTTAATGAATTCTTCGCCGAAACTTGGAGCGGCAAGTGGCTTAGCCCGCGTCCGCAAAAATCGTTAAAGGACAGCCGCGTCGTCGTTTTGGGAACCGGCGACATCGGAACGAATTTCGCGCGGCGGGCAAAAGCTTTTGAGCCAAAGAAAATCGTCGGCGTGTGCCGGAGCGGAAAAGCGGACGCTGCCGTTTACGACGAGGTCTTTAAAGTTGAAGACTTGGACAAAGTTTTGCCGGAAGCGGACTTGCTTGCGATGAGCCTTCCGGGAACGCCTGAGACAAAAGGAATCCTTTCGCGCGCTCGCATCGCTTTGCTTCCCAAGGGAGCGTATGTGATTAACGTTGGCCGCGGTTCCGCCATAGACGAAGACGCGCTTTACGAAAGCCTTGAAAGCGGACATCTAGCCGGCGCCGCGCTGGACGTTTTCCAAACCGAGCCGCTTCCGCTAGACAACAAATTGTGGAAGGCAAAAAATCTTTTGATAACGCCCCACGTTGCCGGAAACCTAACGCTCGCCTACACCAAAGACAAAAACGTCGAAATGTTTTTGGAAGACCTAAAGAATTTTGTCGCGAGCCGTCCCTTGCGCTATTTGGTTGACAGGAAGCTTGGCTACTAGCGCGAAGGTGTTGACGCTTTTTATCGTTCATATTATAATAATCTCATTATGTGGAAAACACCAGTTTTATTTTTGTCAATGGGATCCTTCTCTATCGCGCGATAGGGGTAGTGGGCCTTTTTTAAAACGGTGTTCTTCAAAAGTCTTTTTTGAAAAATCCAAGCACAGTTAAAATCCCATGCCCTTTGTGTCATGCTGAACTTAATTCAGCATCTCTAAACAGTTTAAGGGGGATTTATATGTTCAACATAAAAAAACAAATCAGCAGATTGTATTCTTCCGCGGTTTTTGGGCAGATTTCGCTTTCGGGAGCGTGGGTCGCGATTCTTGCGGCGCGCGGTTTTTCGCTGGCGCAAATCGGCTTTGCGGAAACGGTTTTTCATATCGTGAGCATTTTGTTCGAGATTCCTTCGGGAGTTTTGGCGGATGTTTTTGGCCGAAAAAAAACTTTGGTCATCTCTTGCATTATGCGAACGTTGGGCGACATCGTGATGATTTTTTCAAACAACTTCGCGATGGTTTGCCTTTCGATCGGCTTGCACGCGCTGTGCTACAACTTCGCTTCCGGCTCGGGCGACGCGCTGGCCTACGACTCGTTAAAGTCCGTGGGGCAGGAGGAACGCTTTGAGCGCTACGCTTCCAACCAGCTTGTGATTTACCGAGTGTGCGAAGGCCTTTCCACGCTGACGGCGGGATTCGCGCTTGTCATCGGCTACAAGATGGCTTACGCGACCGGAGTTTTTACGGCGCTGGTTCAGCTTGCGATTTTGGCTGGCTTGGTGGAAGTGAGGCTTTCGCCCTTGCCGGAAAATTTCCACGTTTGGAAAGAAATCGCCAATTGCTTTAAGCAAAGCTTTTTGTTCCTAAAGGAAGCAAAGAAAGCGATGCTCTTAATGTTCACAAATTCTTTTGTGGGCGCCTTGGACATATTGCTTTTGTTCTTCTTGCAGGCAAAGCTTCCTATGGCGGGCATTCCAAATTGGGCGCTGGGCCCCGCGCTTTTGTTCTTGCAGGCTGGCGGAATCATCGGAGCGCGATTGATTCTTTGCGCAAAGAAAGTCCGTTACCGCGTGATTTTCGCGGCGGCGACAATCGTCATTTTGTCGGGCATCGCGCTGGAACATTCCGGCCTTTACGCCGTGATGGC
>CADCCO010000104.1 GCA_902799965.1 uncultured Spirochaetaceae bacterium | reverse complement strand
AATCGTTCAATTTTACGTGGCCGCTCCCACGGGGAACGAATGCAAGCCGCCTTACCGCGAGCCGCGCCCCAAGATGGAATTGAAGGGCTTTGAAAAAGTCGAGCTCAAGCCCGGCGAGACAAAAACCGTCACCGTAACTTTGGACGCGCGAGCCTTTAGCGTTTGGGACGAGTCTTTGCATGACTGGTATGTTCCCGGCGGAACCTATCAAATTTTGGCGGCGGCTTCTTCGCGCGACGTTCGCCTTTGCGCCAAGGTCGAGGTTGAGGCCACGCAGGAACTTCCCTTCCACGCCACGCCCAACACGGTCTTTGAAGAGATTATGGAAAATCCCAAAGCCTTCGCCGCCGCAAAAGCCTTTAAGGGAAGCCCCTTTTCCGAGTCGGAACAGCCGCAGGAAAAGCGCGGAAAGAGCGCCCGCGAAAGCATCAGCGAGGAAATGCAGCTGGGCATGCTAAGGAGCCTCCCCATCCGCGCGATGCGAAGCTTTAACCAAATCAGCCAAGCGCAAGTTGACGCGATGGTGGAAGCGTTGAATTCGGCGCAATAATTTTTATTGCGCCGAATAACGGACGAGTCAAGGCCTTGAGCGAAGCGTGCCTTGACCGTCCGTAATGCGGCGGTTAACGGGAAGCGATGAATGTCATGTTTGGGATTGCCGCGTCAAGCGCGGCAATAACGGATTATGAATTTTATTCAACAAATTGAAATTTTTGAAAATGAAAAGCCTCGTCATGATAAAGTTGACACTACGACGCTAAAGATTGCGCTTTTTGCCTTTGGGCTTCCGGGACTTGTGATGCTTGTGATTATGTGCCTGATTCTCCCTTCCAAAATTGAGTATGTTGTAAAAGGCGAACCTGTAAAGGCGGAGCTGATTTCCGTTTCCGACAAAGGTTCCAGGTTTTCTTTTTATTACAATGAAAAAAAATATGAAATTCATCCCGGTGTTCGCAGCGCCGCATGGACGGAAGGGGAAACTTTCACCGTATATGTGCTCAACGGAGAGCCTTATAAAGCGCGGTTGCAGTCAGAATTGTTTTTTGGTCCGATGTTCCTGCTTGTTATGGGAGGCGTTTTCTTTTATATAGGCTTCAAGGTAGGACTTTTAGGCTACCTTAATACAAAGCGCTTCAACAAGCGTTTCTGGAAGGAGCATCCGTGGGTGGAAATTTCTGCAAAGAATGCCGTTGAAACAGAAGGAACTGTAGTGAAGATTGTTGAGCATAATGCAGAGCGGGATACGACAATAAACAGAAAACTGCGCTTCAAAAAAAATTACAGCCTTATCTGCTGCTATGACTCAGATGGACAAGAAAAATATGTTGAAAGCGCGGTTTTTTGGACCGAACCGTACAAATTCATTAAACCGGGAACAAAGGTAAGCATTCTTTTAGACAAGAACAAGAGCGGAAAATTCATTGTGGATGTGAATGGTCTTTTTAGGAATGCGGCAGAAAAAATCGGAGAGGATAAATGATTATAGCGGTTATAAAAGGATTTCTTGCTGCGCTTTTGTATTCTTATGTGAAAGACAGTAGTATAACTTGGATGCTGATAGTTCTTATTCAGTTTTTTATAGGTCTGTTTATTGAGCTGCCGCTTCTGGGCTTTGGAACACGGAAGGTTGACGCTGAGCTCTTCAACATAAAGGATGCGACGGTGACAGGTCACGCCCGCAACATGGCTCAGGGGTATTTTAAGTTTTATATTCCAAGATTGAAGGTTCCTACATACCGCTATATTGTGGACGGGAAACTATATATTTCAACTCCGGACCTTATGAGCAATCTTCCTGGCTATAATCCTGTCGCGGGACCGTGTACGATTCGGGTGAAGAAAAGCAAGCCGTGGAAGATGATTTCTCCTTTGCGCCACTCTGCCGCTTCCATTTTGTATGCGCTGGCGTTGGGCTGGCTGATTCTGCCAGGCATTTTGTCGATGGCGGACGCTGATTTTCAGAAGATTCTGCATCCGGCTTCTGAAAATGTTTCCATCATAGAATTGATGAAAGAGATGAAGACTTCCAATGAATTTTCCGACAACGATTACGAAAACGATTACGATGAGTATTGGAACGACGATTGGCTGCAAGATATTCGGGACACCTCTTCCGAAGATTCCACAGAGGATTTTTCCACTTATGAATCGTTATACCCATCACCAGCTGACTCTTTATAGGAGAATACTATGGAATATATTGCTGGACCAACGGAAGAAAAACCGAAGAAAGGATTTATTAAAGCCCCTTTTTTTCTGTCTGTTTTACCGATAGCGATTTACTGGTTCGGCTATAATCCGTTTCAGAAAAAAGTCGTGTTTGCCGTATCGGACGCTCTTGCCGTTCACCCGTCCTGGCTCAAATATCTTGGATTTATTTTTTTGATTTTTGTCTTTTTAGAGATTTCTGATGCGCGCGGAGAATTGTCTGTTTCAAATTCATGGGATAGGAAAACATGGAAAGAAAAGAGAAAGCCGGTTTTTATTGCTGGTCTGATTTTATTTTTATCTTGTTTTATTACGCCTTTTTTTTGCCGCTCGGAGCTTTATGACGGAACTGTGAAAAGCAGGTTCGTTATAGAACAATTGTCAAAAGACTATAATCTTTCCCAAGTCGAAAACATGCAGGTTGGATTCACACTGATAACGCGTAGTTCAGGAAGCAAGAATTCGACCAGCGCCCCTTTGATTTATGAATACAAAGCTTATGTTTCTTTTAAATTCGGAAACAAGAAATTCAGGTTTTACAATGTCGATTTTGAGGACGAGCGAGTAATGATATCCGTGATAGAAAAATACAAGGACGCGCTTCCCCTTGAATTAAAAAGAAAGCATCTTGATGGTTTTGTCACTTACAACGGCGCAGATGAATCCCTGCGCCTTTATATTAAGGAACTGTTTGAAGAGGAATGATTAGTCAAAGCAAAAATATATATTTGCAGTAGAATAAGAAATCGAAAATAATTTGGTGGTCAACAATGAGCAAGCAAACCTCGCGTTGAACGCTTTTTTAGGTTGGTTTTGAGGGACGAATTTGGCTTTAATTTTGGATTTTGGCAAAAGACGGGAATTTTGGTCAAAAAAAGCTCCGGAAGTTCCGTAGGCGCAAAGCTTATTAGCTTGCAAATATCAATCATAAAGTTCACCAAGATTTTCCCTCCATTTCTTATGAAAATTTTCCTTGACAAATTCCTAATCACATAATTATAATGTAATTATGGATGAGTTAATCTTTGAATGGGACCCAGTCAAAGGCAAATAATATGAGAGACCATTACGATTTTTCACACGGCATAAAGAATCCTTACGCCGACAAACTTAAAAAGCAGATTACAATTCGCCTTGACGACAAAGTAATAGACTATTTTAAGAATATGGCCGATAAAACGGGAATGCCATATCAAAACATTATCAATTACTATCTTTTGGATTGCGTCAAAGAAAAAAAACAACTTGAATTGGCGTTCAAGTAATTTTTTTCATCAACCCAAACGGCGTGAGCGCGTAGTCCTTGCCGTCAAAGGCGCGGCTTGCGCTTGCGTGCGCGATGGAGGCGGTGACGGCGGCTTCTAGCGGAAGGTAGCCCTGCGCCAAAAGCGCGCCAATCATTCCGGCAAGAACGTCGCCGCTTCCGCCCTTGGCCAAGGCGCTTGTGCCGAGGGCGTTTATGTAAACGCGCGGCTCTTGTTCGCCCTGCAATTTGCTGGCAATCAAAACGTTGGCGCCTTTTAGGACAAGAACGCGGTCCGGGTAGGCGCGGCAAAATTCCTGAACCAATTCAAAACGGCGCGCGACGACTTGCGCGACTGTGTAATCTCCCATGCCTAAATTTTTTAGCAGCGCTGCGAACTCTTTTGGGTGCGGGGTTAGGACGACGTTTTTCTTTGCGGCGAGCAAGTTTTTTATTTGCGGCCAGTAGAAGATGTCCGCGTCAAGGACAAGGGGCATGGCGGAATTTTTTAGCGTGCTGAATGCGGATACAATGCCGGGATTGCAGGCAAGACTAGAATTGTTGTCGGCGGCTTTTTGGGCTTGCATAGAGTTATTGTCAATGCCAAAAGCGTTTGTTGGGCTGCAAACGGTGGAGGCGGCGGCTTCTTTGGTTTGCGAATCGTCTGGGCGGCCAAGACCTGGACCAACTACAAGCGCCGTCGCGTTTTGCGGAACTGCGTCCGATACCATAAGCTCAAAGTCAGTAACGTTTTCAAAATTGATTTTTTGTTCCGCAATTGGAACTAGGCTTGCAAGGCCGCTTCCAAACTTTAGCGCGGCGTGGCCCGCTATGACAGCGGCTCCCGGCTTTGTTCCGGCGTAGATTGCGGTGTGGCCGTATGAGCCTTTGTTTGAGTTTTGCTTTTTGCCGCGCAAGGGGAGCCGCGCGTCGGTCGGCTCCAACAAGTTGGCGCAGGGGGCGGCCGCATTTTGGGCTTGCGAACGATTGCTGTCAATGCCTGAATCGTTTGCGGGCGCGCAAACGGTGGAGGCGGCGTTTTCAAAATTGCTGCGGCTTACGCCAAGGTCGGCCACGATTATTTTTCCGCAAGCGTCCTTTGCCGCGTCGGAATAAAGCGCCAGCTTTAACGCGCCCATCGTTACGGTCGTGTCGGCGAGGAAGGCGGCCGCTTCTTTGGCTTGCGACCGATTGCTGTTAATGTCAGAATCGTTTGCAAGTCTGCAATCTGTCGAGGCCGCCGCTTCTTGGCCTTGCGTCCGATTTTCGTCAATGCCGCAACCTGTCGGAATGTCGCAGGCAATCTTGTAGGCGCCGTCGATTTTGTTGGCGCTTGCGATTACTGCGGCGGCCAGCGCGTCCAACGTTCCGTGAAAGCCGCTTCCAAAAATGCAGTCGTAGACCACGCGCAAGTCAAAGGACGCGCGCTCAATCCATTCGTCTAAGTCGTAGGGGCTGATGAAAATCGCGCCGGCTTTTTTGGCGCGGTTGGCTTGCAATACGCACATCGCGCTTTTTGGCTCGTACACTTGGCAGACGGCCACGTCAATTTTATGCTGAACGATTCGACGCGCCAAGGCGTATCCGTCGGCGCCGTTATTTCCGCCGCCCGCCAAAATCAAAACGCAAGGGCGGTTAATGTATTTGTTGTCCGGCGAGAAAAAATGGTCGCTTCCTTGTCGCTCAAGGGCGGCGGCGGCATTTTCCATCATTATGTCTTCTGTCAAGCCGTAAGCGTCGCGCGCGGCTTGGTCCAGTATTCGCGTGTCATAAAAAATCTTTTGCATGTCATTCTCCGTTTATTATCCTGATAATGTCCCCGCCGAACTTTTTTGCCTTGAGTTCGCCGATGCCGCTTATCGACAAGAGCCCGCGCGCGTCTGACGGCTTTTGGTTGGCAATCTCAATCAATGTTTTGT
>CADCCO010000103.1 GCA_902799965.1 uncultured Spirochaetaceae bacterium | reverse complement strand
CGGCGACGGCATTGTTCCAAGAATAAGAACGCGGCTTTGCGAATTCCACACCGGCGCGATTGTGTGTTGGACAGTTGTTTTTTGCGTCATGCGGGGGCGGTGAGCTTTGCCATCAAGTCCTGAACTTGCTCTAAGGGGAGGCCGGTGATTTGCACGACTTGTTCGGCGGTCAGATTCATTGCTAGGGCGTTCAGCGCAGCTTCCACGGCCTTCTCTTGCGCGCCTTCTTTGCGGCCTTTGGCCCGCATGCAGGCCATCTCTCTATCCCATTCCATAAACTGCTGCCTCCATTGCGTGTTGCGCTTGGCGTTCTCGACAAGGCCTCCAACGCGCCGGGTAAAGTCGTCGCTGCTGGAGTTTTGCGTGACCATGCGCAAGAAGGCCTTTTGCCTTGTGTCCAACAGTTTATCATAGTTTTTGCAAATGTAAAAGACTTTTTGAGCCCTGTCGTTCAATTTTGTTTCCTTTGCAAAAAATTTGTCGTTTTTAAAGCGACCACAGAATTCCCCCATTGGTGTATTATTTATGAGGTTCTCGAAAAGCTCATTTGAGTGTTTTTTGAGAGCGCCAAGGAGTTTGTCATGCAAGAAAAGGAAAAACAAAATCAAGCGCCCGATGAATTGTTTGAGAAATTTAAAACAATTGAGCTGGCGCCTTTGCCGCATTTTTCGCTTGAGTTGATGCAGTTTCCGGATGAAGTTTATGACTTTCTTAGAAAAACCGCGAACGAGCATAATTGCACGGTCAGCCGTGTGGTTGAGCAATTTATGACCGATTTGCTTTCCGAAACAAAGGATATTTCTGAAATTAACGCTGAGACCCTTACTAAATTGTCAAAAGAAAAGCCTTATGTATTTATCAAGAAAAAAGGCAAACCATTTGCCAGAATCAGTTTTTTTGAAGAAGAAAAGACAACTAAATGATTTTTTCGCCGTAGTGGTCTAAAATTTCATTGACGGTTATTACATCGAAAATCTCGTGGCAAAAACAGTAACGCAAAAGCAAATCTTGTCGGACGCTTTTTGAAAGTGAATATCCGGCAGTCTTTAAAAGCGATTCACTTTCTTCAATGCCTAAATTCATCGCAAGGCAAAGTTTTACGAGCGTGTTTTTGTTAGGATGGTAATCTGGCAAGGTGCGAATTTTAGAAAACAACTTACGGTCAACGTTTGCCTTTTTATAAAGCTTCACTTCATCAAGATTCTTGGACTGAATTATTTGTCTGATTTTTTCTTGAAGAAGGTCATCCGTAGAGCTTATATAATCGTTAATGGCAACGTAATCTGGAATCGGCTCTTTTATAGTGGAAGCAGATTCACGAATTTCGTAGCGGAATTCGCTTTTTATATATGAGTCTATTTCTTTAAAGTCTATGTTCGTGTTTTTCATTAGTGGAATTATAGCATAAAAAAAGAGAGATATGAAGAAGTTCACTCATTTAATTCCGCGGGTTCTTCCGGAAGCCAAATGATGTCGGCGCCGTATTTTAACAAATCCTCGTCATATACATGCATAAAGTCTATTACCCGTCCGTATTCTTTTGGGAACAGTTCCTCACAATATCTTGGAATTGTTTTATGCGGAACTATGCCAACATAATCGGTTCCGTCAAATCGAGCCAAGATTTCTTCTGCATCGCAAAGTTTTACTGGAAGGCCGGCGGCGGCCAAGGCGGTGTAAAAACTCACGGCTTCAAACGGCCTTTGTTTTCCACAAACTTCAAAAAAGTAGCCGGCCTTCTTCAAACGAGAATTGCGTTCTTTTTCGGTAATTTTGCCAGAACGATACAAATAGTCTATTTCAAATTTATCGTGCCGAACAAACAAATCCACGTGAGTGCTGTTTCCTCCGCGAATTATTTCCCAAGGATGGCCGCCGCCTTTTCCGCTAAAATACCATGCGTCCCATTCTTTTGAACTTTCAAAATTAATGCCAGGCCCTTCGTTTAAGCCGTGGCCTGTTCCCGTCAGACCTTCGTCACGACCGTCCGCGTATTTAAGGTATAGCTCGGCTGGCGTTTTTTTGCCAATTTTGTAACCGCACGCTTTGTAGCCAATTTTGCAAGCGTAAAAGAAATCGTTCGCGCAAAAACGCTTTATGCGGGCAATTTTTTGTTCGTCATTTTTGCCGGAAACAATGAGCTTGCGCAAGGCTAAAATTTTTCTTTGCGATAATCCATTAAAATCATATTTTTTGAATTCCGGGTCATGCTTCCAAAGAGTTGAACGTTTGATTACTCCCGTTTTAAATTCATACGGAAGCGAATTGTCAACCAATGAATTATATTTACCTTTTTTTAAAAGCTCTACAGACTCTTTTGCGGCGTCAACAAGCAAATTGCATAGAATCGCGGCGTATTCATCCATAAGGTCAGGCTTTCCCTTTTCATCTATTCTCGCGCTTATGATTGTATTTCTTGCAAGTCCTACTCCTCGAAAATTAACAACTCCTTCTCGATCTTTTTCTTCAACGATAACAAGCCGATACCATTTTATTTCATCGGGGTAATCTTCAAGCCAGCGTTTTTGATATTGCTTGTAAGTTTTAACTCTGCCCCATTCTTTCATATCTTCAAAAGAATCGTAGTCAGTGATTTCTCCTCTAGGAACGAAAATCCATATCGCTTTTGCCTCATCGTTCGACTTTAATGGAGCGAGAGGCTCAAGCACCTTAAACAAAGGTTTCATCGCGCGGGCAAGTTTTGGCCTGATGCCAGAAGGATTCATAAAATCGCGGTTAAAACAATTTAGAAGCCTGTCTATATCCGACGCGACTAATTTGTATTTTTTTGTTTTCATAAAATTCCTCCGTTATGTTTAAGTTTTACAACGCGCAAGCCCTGTGGCTGGTGGGGCGGCGTTTTTTCGGGTGGTCTTTAATTGCCGCGGACGCGCATTCGCATTCATAGCGAAAGTCGGGCGCTTTAAATTTGGTGGAACTATTATCTTTTGGAATGGGTACGGATTTGTTTGCGCAAACGGGCGGTTCGTCTTTGGGGGAGATTATTTCCACGCGGGCAAAGGGTTTGGTTCCTTCCATAAGAATAATGTGGCTGCTTTTTGCGGCGACGGCCTTCAATGTTTTTGCGGAAAGTTTTTCCAAGTCCAAATGTTCAGAAAGAAAGTCGGTCATGATGTGGTTCAACACGTTGTCGAACGGCTGGTTGGCGCGTGCGGCCAGTTCGCGCAAAAACGCGAGCACATCGTCGTCCAGGCACAGCGTTACATCTTTCCAGCGCCTTAATGGCGTCACAATCACGCCGTCAAAATTGATTTCGTTTTGGGTCTTCATAGGTCCTCCTAGTTTTCATTGGCAGGCTTGAAGCCGATTTTTCGCTTTGGCTTTGGTTCGTCCAAAAGATTGTTCAAAACAAGGATGATTTGGCTGATTTTTTTGTCTTGTTCCGAGAACTTTTTGTCGCAATGGTCGATGTGCAGCAAGAGAAGGCGGCGGATTTCCGCAAGTTCAGCTTTGTCGTCGGTTTTTAGAACGCGTTCGCTTACGTAATGGCGGAGTTGGACAAAGGCATTCATAATTCTTATGCTAACTTGGACGGCGGTTTCGCTGTGGAGAACGGCGGAAAGCATGGCCACGCCTTGTTCGGTAAAGACATAGGGAAGGTATTTTGCATGTTTTCCTCGTTGGTCCTCCGGTTCAGTTTTTAAGGTCGCAATTTGCGACCTTAAAAAGTCATACTCGTCTTTTGTAAGTTGGAAGCGAAATTCCTCGGGAAAACGTTCCGCGTTGCGTTTTACCGCTTCTGTAATACGTTTCGTTTCCACACCATACAATTCCGCTAAATCGCGGTCAATCATAACCTGCTTGCCGCGGATTACGAAAATTTTGCTCTCGATGAGAACGGGCGTTATAAGTTCTTTATTCATGCCATAAATTTAGCGCGTGTTGGGGAGAAAAACATTAAAGTAATACTTTAAAGAAATTTTCGGATTTACTCTTGACAAGGAAAAATCGAAAAGCCGAAATGTTGGCCGAGCGCGCGCTGGACGTTTTCGCTTGCGTTGCGCTTGATGAATTCAATGTCGGCGTCCGCGATTCCATACGGCGGCGGAAGTTGTTCTTTGATTGGAAGATTTTCGGTTCGGGCGGTTTTTAGCGCGACAAGTTCGTCAATGGGAACGTCATACAGCCGCGCCAGAACGACAAGATTGTCGAGCCTTGGCAAAGTTTTGCTGTCGGGATTTTCCCATTCGTAAATCGCCTGCGGGTGGTCAAAGTTAAAAAGCTTTTGGATGGCGCTAATTTTTATATTATTCTTTTCGCGGATTTTCTTGAGTTTGAGCGAAGTCTTTTCTACATCAATCACCGGAAAGGAAAAGGAAGTCATATAGTAAAAGTAAACGAGAAGTCGGGGTATGTCAAGATTCCTCCTTCCTAACATTGCGCAAGCGTTCCATTTATGCTATCATAGAACGCTATGCAAAATTTTTCGGAAGGCGGCGACAGGTATCAAAATCCTCTGATTGTTCAAAGCGATAGGACGATATTGCTTGACGTGCACGCGCCGCTTGCCGACGAGTGCAGGAACGCGCTGATTCCTTTTGCGGAGTTGGAGAGGTCGCCGGAGCACTTGCACACTTACAGGCTTACGCCGCTTTCTTTGTGGAACGCGACTAGCGCCGGCATTAAAAGCGATTCGATTTTGGAAACGCTGGACGCTTACAGCCGTTACGACGTTCCGCAAAATGTCGGAGCGTGGATTAAAGAAACGGCCGAGCGTTTTGGAAAGCTAAAGCTGGTTCCCGCTCCGTCACAGGATTCCGTTCCCGCAAAAAAAGAGCCGCGCGTCGAATACCTTTACTTAGTTGCGAGCGACCAAAAAATTTACGCGCAAATACTGAACAACCCCGCGACAAAAAAATTCTTGACGCCCGCTTCCGGCGCCAAAGACAACTTGGCCTTTTTGCTTGAGCTGACCGACCGCGGAATCGTAAAGCAAAAACTTTTGGAGCTGGGCTGGCCCGTTCAGGACGAGGCGCCCTTGAATGACGGCGAAAAGCTTGAGATAACGTTCCGCAAAAAAACGATGGCGCAAAAAGATTTGGAAATCCGCGACTATCAGATGGCCGCCGCAAAAGCGCTTGTCGGCGACAAAGGGCCGGGCACTGGATTTGGAACGATTGTCCTTCCCTGCGGCTCTGGAAAAACCGTTGTCGGAATGCAAATCATGGAAATGCTCCAAACTTCAACCTTGATTGTGACGACCAACATCACCGCCGTCCACCAATGGATAGAAGAATTGCTGGACAAAACAAATTTGACAAAAGAGCAAATCGCGGAATACACGGGCGAAAACAAAACCATCGCGCCGGTGACGATCGCCACTTACCAAATCCTAACATGGCGGCCCGACAAGACCAGCGCCTATCCGCACTTTTCGCTTTTTAGGGAACGCAACTGGGGCCTTATAATTTACGACGAAGTCCACTTGCTGCCC
>CADCCO010000102.1 GCA_902799965.1 uncultured Spirochaetaceae bacterium | reverse complement strand
AGAAAGCTTTCTGTCTTTGCCTACATTTTGTGCGGCCTTGCGCTTTTGGCAAACTCGCTGGGAGTGAAGTTTCCGTGGGGCTGCCAATGCCGCGCTCCAAAACTTAAGAGGCTTGGAAACGATTGGAGCGCCGCCATCGTCGCGGGCCTTGCGGTTGGCCTTCACGTTTGCCCGCCCTTGTGGACGGCGATTGTCCGCTCGGTTTTTGGCGGGAACGGAGTCTCCGGCTTTTTTTACTTTGTCTTCTTTTACATCGGAACGCTTCCGTTTTTCGCGCCGCTTTTTGGAATCCCCTTTGTGACAAAAAGGCTTCCCGTTATAAAGCGCGTGGCCCGAGTGACGCAATTTTTTGTAAGCCTATACTTTATCTTTTTCCTTGGCGCGATGGCGGCGCTTAGTTTGTTCGGAGGCAAGTAATGGTCGCAAGTTTTATTTTGACTTTAATGATGTCGTTCGTGGTGATTTTTTTTGTCGCGGGAACGGGCGGCTTTTCTTTGGCAAGCTTGGTTTATTCAGTTTTTTTAATCGCTCTTTTTGCGGGAATGACTTTTAGCGAGCGCAAGAGAAAAGGAAGCGGAGTGATTTTCCGCCGCATATTCCAAACGGTCTTTGCCGTCGGTTTTTGCGCCGCCTTTATCTCCGACCTTTACGCCGAGCGCGGAAGCATGGCGATCACCTCGCAGGCGATGAGCAACGCGGAGCTTCCCTTTTGCCACATCGCGATTCCGCAAGCGCTGCTTCCGCTCCTTGTGACCAAAAACATAATTTTCCCGGCGAGAATCTCCGGCCACTACGCCGCCGTCGCCAGCATGATTATGATTTGGCTTGTATGTACCCTGATTCTTGGTCGCGGCTGGTGCTCTTGGGTTTGCTTTTACGGCGGCTGGGAAGAAGGATTTTCGCGCGTGGCAAAAAAGCCGCGCATAAAGCTTCTTCCAAAAAACAAAGAGCTTAGGGAATTGCATTTTGGCTTTTTCTTTTTCATCGTTCTAGCGTCTCTTTGTCAAATGGCTTGCATTTATTGCGAATGGTTCTGCCCCTTCAAACTTGTGACGGAATACAGTCCGGTCAATTCAATTCCTAGTCTGGTCGCGACAATAATTTTTGTCGGCTTGTTCGTCGGCCTTGTAATCGTTCTTCCGATCCTTACAAAAAAGCGAACGCAATGCAGTACCCTTTGTCCCTTTGGCGCCTTTGCTTCGCTTACCGACCGCTTTAGCGCCTTTAGGATGAAAATCGACACGGAAAAGTGCGTCGGCTGCATGAAGTGCGCGAGCGTATGTCCTTTTAGCGCGATTGACATAAAGACGATTCAAGACAAAAAGGGCAGGCCGGAAATCACTTGCGCAAAGTGCGGCGAATGCGTCGGAGTTTGTCCTCAAAACGCGATTAGCTACGACTTCAAATTCAACGCCGGCAAATCTTGCGCTGGCAGTTGCGCGAACAACGCCGCGCCAAAGACAGCTTTTGGCCGCGTTGTCCAAGATCTTTTGTATCCGGCCCAGCTTTTTAGGTTTGCCGCCTTTAGCTTTGCCACGATTATGTCGTCAGGCTTTATGACAAAAAGCCTTAACCTTGCATTTAATTTAATTGGAGGAATAAAATGAAATTAGAAAACGCAAGAAAATTTTTGCATGGATGCCGAGTCTTAAAAACCGCATTGATTTGCATTTTTGGAGTTCCGCTCTTTTTTATGTATTCGGAAGTTCCTGCAAACTTTATCGGAAGCTTTTTGCATGTTGATCCGACTTACACAGGCGGCCTTGTCGCGCAAGAGATTGTCGATCCGATTGGAACCGCGAACGAGAAAGGCGGCTTGGTTTGCTACACTGTTCACCAGCCGGTGACAGGCGCGCGCTGGCAAAAGTCCGCCGAATATTGGCAAGTTGTTTTTAACTATAACGGCGCGGCTGCAAACACAACTGGCAAAAAAAGCGCAGTCGTTTACATCGCCGCCGACAACATGGCTCGCGGCGGGCAAGATTGGAACTTCGCGCTTAAAATTGACGGCGGCCAGGGACAAGTTTACGACAACGACGGCTCCTATATTTGCGCTGCGGAAGTCTACCCGTTGAACGGCGGCGAGCAAGTGAAGGCCAGAATCCCCTTACAGGACAAGCGGCTCCAACCGATTTTGGCTTCCAAAAAGACATGGCACTACTTTGATTTTGGCGGCGCAGTCAGCGGCGCGAATCCCGGTCTTGAACTGACAAAAGACGCGAACACCGTTCCTGTTGAAGCGAGAATGATCGCGCAAAAAAAGGACAGCGGAAAGGACGCGGAAGACGAAGCCTTTGTTGAGCGCGTCAAGAAAATGTACGACGCCGCCTTCAACGAGCCTGGCGCTTCCGACAGTTCCGACGACGCCGATCCAATGGTTGCCATAAACGCGGCGCTTGAAGAATACGGAAAGAAGATCGAGCAAAATCCAAACGATTACATAAGCCTTGCCAACTACGGTTCTTGGCTTGCCAAAAAAGGCGGCGAGTCTTCCGCGCTAAAGGCGATGAAGCTTGTAAAAGAGGCTTACGTTTATTTGGACAAGGCCGCGGAGCTTTGCAACGGAAAGGAAGGCGAGATTGAAGTTTTGATGAACCGCGCTTCGGTTAGCGCTTCCGTTCCAGAGATGGTCTTTGGAAAGTCCGAGGTTGGAGCCAACGATTTTATGAAAGTCGCGTCGCTTACTGACAATAAAGTTTTGAAGGCTTATAGTTTTGTGATGGCCTCTGACTGCTACAAAAAATGCGGAAAAAAATCAAAGGCGTTCATCGCTTTGCAAGAAGCGAAAAAAGCGCTAGAATAAGCGTAAATGAAAATTACGATTCTGGAAAAAGAGCCTGGCGAAGAAGACGAGATAATCGTAAAGTGCGACCAGCTTGACGAAAAACTGACAAGGCTCATCAACCAGTTTAAGACTGGCAAAGGCAAAATGAATTTTTACAAGGATTCAAAAATCGTTTTGGTGGAGCCGTCGGAAGTGTTGTACTTTGAGTCGGTTGACGACAAAGTTTTTGCCTACACAAAGGACAGCGTTTACGAAACAAAAGCCAAGCTCTACCAGCTGGAAGAGGAATTGCCAGCCAGCGCCTTCTTTAGAGCCAGCAAAGCGGTGATTGTGAACCTTGACAAAATCGACAGCCTTGCGCCGGTCTTTGGCGGCCGCTTTGAGGCAATATTGGAAAACGGCTACAAGGTTGTTGTTTCCAGAAATTATTTAAATGAATTGAAAGCGAGGTTGGGCTTATGAATTATTCAGACAATAAAAACGAATTAATTTCCATTATGCTAAACATTTGCGCTCGCGTTGTCTCTTTGATTTTTATTTTCATCACGCTCTTCAGAAAATTTTTCAATCCAACAGGAAATCTTGTGATGGGAATCGACGACATTTGGGGCGTGATTTTTATCGGAGCGGTTTCGGGCCTTGCCTTTGGAATTTTTTATATTAAAAAGAATTTGAGCAACAGGTGGTTTTGGTTTCTTCAAATTTTGTATTTTTCAATCTTAAACGCGACGGTTTGCGCGACAGGCTTTTACCTTAATTGGTTCAAAAAAGAGCTCAAGTCTATTCTTGTGATGGAAGCGATGTTCGTTTTGATTTATCTCTTGGTCACATTTTGTGTTTATGCGTTTGACTTTAACGAGGCTAAAAAAATCAACGAAAAGCTTAAGGCAAGAAAACAGAGGTAAGAAAAATATGCCATTGCAGTGTCATATTTTGCGCGCTATAATGCTCTTGTGCAAATCGACCAACTTTTTGAATTTGTTTACGTTCTGATTGACAAAAAACAAGCGACCGCAAAAGAAATGGCCAAACGCTTTGGCGTTAGTACGCGGACAATCTACCGCTGGATGGAAGCGCTAAGCGTTTCTAGCGTGCCGGTCTACGCGCTAAAAGGCCGCGGCGGCGGTATCGCGATTGAAGAAAGCTACACGCTGGACAAGAGGCTGTTTTCGGAAGAAGAGCGGCTTGCGATTGTGTCCAGCGTAAAGGCTTTGGGCAGCCTTGGCGGAAACTTTGCCGGAACAGCCGCATCGAAGGTCGCGTTAAAACTTTCCAGCCTTTCAAAAAACGACGCGGACTGGCTGGAGGTTGACTTTGCCCCGTGGAGCCCTGAAGGCTCGGAAGTGCGGACGCTTTTTGCAACTCTGCGCGATTCAATCTTAAAAAAACGGCAAGTGGTTTTTGATTATTGTTCCAGCCAAGGAAAAGTCGAGCAAAGGACGGCGCAGCCTTGGAAGCTTGTCTTTAGAGGCCAGGCTTGGTATTTGTACGCTTGGTGCGAGCAAAAAAAAGACGAGCGTTTTTTTAAGCTTAGCCGAATGCGAAACGCCAGGCAAACAGCTCGCGCCGTCACAGCCGTTCCAAAAGAAAAAAGCGCGCCCTACCCCGCCAGCCCCAACCCGCAAATGATTAAAGTAAAGGCGACGGTCGCCGCGCAAAAAATTTCTTTTTTGCTTGACGCATTTGTTTGCCAAGAAATGAAAGTCCGCAAGGACAAAAGCGCGAGCGTGGTGTTTACTGCGCCGGACGAGCCTTGGCTTTGCGATTTTCTTTTGTCGTTTGGCCCCGACCTAAAAGTTTTGTCGCCGGAATCAATCAAGAAAAAAGTCTTAAGTCTTGCGAAAGAAACCGCAAAAGTGTATAAATAATTCTATGAAAAACAATTTTACTGCAGAGAACACTAGGCTTGAACCGTTTGAAACGAAAAACCTTCCGCTTGTGGTTGACGTGGTCGTTCCGCTTTGGAGCCCGCCAATCGGCGACGCGGAATTTAAAAGATTCAATGTTGAGTATATCGTTCGCATGAACATTTTTGACAACGACCAAAATTACCAGCTTGTTGACGCTTCCGACGGAACTTTGCTTTCCGCCGCATTCATGGCAAAAAAGGGAGAGCAAAGCAAGGCGGAAGAATGGTTTGCGGAAGCGTCAAAAAAATATCCCGACAATTTGAAAATCGCGTCCAAGATGAGCCATGATTACATCTCCCTTTTGGACAAAAAAACTTTTTCGCTGATGAACGACGGCGACATAAAGCTTTCGCTCTTTGTCAGCAGAAAGCCCGGCTGCGGCGCCTTGATTTTTGACCGCTTGTACGAAAAGTTTCGCGGCGAAGGTTATAAAAACATTTACCTTTACACCGACTGCGACTGCAATTGGCAATGGTACGTCAAGCGCGGCTTTACTCTTGTTCAAGAAGACGTTTACGAACCCTTTAGCGACGAGCATGAAGATTACAAGACTTATATTTTTAAGAAAGAAATTAAATGAAATATTTTAGAGTTCACACGGCGGACATCGCCTACATCACCCAGCAGCCGCGCGGAATTTTCACTGCGGTATGGAAGCTCGTTGACGAAAAAATTTTGACAGATGAAGAAATCTCGGAATATTGGAAAAACCGCGAATACTTTGAAAAAGTTCTTCCTGTTCCGCCTTTTTATGAGAGCGGAAACAAAGAGCGCGCGACGACTTGGTTCAAGGACACGCCGCAAGGGCGGGACATTTGGAAGCAGATGGACTTTTACCGCACGATGTGCAAAAAGTACGGAACCAAGCTTTACCGCTCTGAAA
>CADCCO010000101.1 GCA_902799965.1 uncultured Spirochaetaceae bacterium | reverse complement strand
TTGGCTGGGTTCCGGTTTTCTTGTGGTGCGTTGTCGGAGGAATTTTCTTCGGCGGCTTGCAGGACTTTAGCTCCCTTTTCGCTTCCGCCAGGAACGAAGGAAAGTCAGTCGGCGAAATCATCAAGGCTTCCATGGGAAAAACTTCAAAGAAGCTCTTCATTCTTTTCGCGCTTTTGGTTTTGATTTTGGTCATCGCCTCATTCGTCAATGTCGTCGCGGGAACGTTTGCCAGCGCCGCCAACGCGGCCGGCCAAGTCGCTTTTGGAATCGTGTCAAATCCGACAGGCCCGCAGACAACCGCGATGATTTCGCTTTTGTTCATCGTTTTGGCCGTCGTCTACGGAATTCTCACAAACCGCTTGGGCCTTTCAACTTTGCCTGCGACAATCATCGGCTTGATTGGAATCGTAGTGACCGTCGTCATCGGATTGAACTTTGGCTTTGCGATGAGCAGAACGGCGTGGATTGTTTTTATCGGCGTTTACATTACGGTCGCTTCGCTTGTTCCGGTTTGGATTTTGCTCCAGCCGCGCGACTACCTTTCGTCGTTCTTGCTTTACGCGATGATGGCTTTGGCTTTGGTCGGAATCGTCGTCTCCGCGATTACAGGAACCGCGACGTTCGAGCTTCCCGCCTTTACCGGCTGGTCAACAAAAATCGGCCCGATGTTCCCGGCCTTGTTCATCACCGTCGCGTGCGGCGCGTGCTCGGGCTTTCACTCGTTGATTTCCACAGGAACGACTTCCAAGCAGCTTGACAACGAAAAGAACGCCAAGGCAATCGGCTACGGCTCAATGCTAATCGAGTCCGCGCTTGGAATCATCTCTTTGATCGCAGTCGGAATGGTTTCAAAAACATTCATCGTTGACGGAGCCTTTAAAGGAGCGCCGCCGGTCGCCTTCGCGCAGGGCATCGCAAAGATGTTCGGCTACACGGACAACAACAACGCGATTTACGCGCTTTTGACTTTGGCGGTTTCTGTGTTCGCATTGACTTCTTTGGACACAGGAACGCGCTTGAGCCGCTTTATGTTCAGCGAACTCTTCCTCAAGGAAGGAGAGGCCACTTACAAGGACGCGAAGAATCCGGTCCGCAAAGTTTTGGCCTTCCCCCTGTTCGGAACGGTATTGATGGTTGTAATCGGCTGCGTTTTGGGCGGCTTGCAACTTTCGCAGATTTGGGGCTTGTTCGGCGCGGCCAACCAATTGCTCGCCGGCATCGCGCTTATGGCCGTGGCCGCATGGTTGGGCGAAGTTGGCAAGAACAACAAGATGTTCATCATTCCGACAATCTTTATGCTTGGCGCAACGTTGACCCAGCTTGTCCGAACGATCATCACAAAGGTTACGGCAATGACCCATGCGGCCACTCCGGAACTTGCCGCAAAAGCCTTCCACTGGGGCAACTGGTTCCAGCTTGTGTTCGCAAGCGCGATGGCGATTCTTGCCGTAGTTCTTGTCGTAGAGGGAGCAAGGACTTTCTCTAAGCAATGCAAAAAAAATTAAGGAGGACACAATGAAATCTGACATTTGCAAAATCACTGGCGACAAAGAATCACTTTCCGCCATCTTGAACGAAACGGAAAAAGCTGCGGCCTACAACAAGCTTGACGAAAAAAATACAAAGCTTTTGCGCCTTATGGCCGAAGAATTGATATCGATGCTGCCTGAACTTCTTGAGTACGCCGAGGGCGACTTTTGGATCGAAGCGGAAAACAACAAGTACAAGTTGCGCACTAGCCTTGTTCCGACAAAGCCGATGTCTTCCGACAAGCGCGACAAGCTGCTTGCCATTTCTTCCAGCGGAAAGAACGACGCGGGCAAAGGCGTGTTGGGAAAAATCCTCGTCGCCGCGCAGTTGATGATGATTGACTACGCGCAAGTCAGCGCGACTACCGGAAACTTCTACGAGATGGGCCGAAGCTGGTCGTTGGACACTTACCGCTCCTACGCCGGAAAAGAAAAAGGCGAAGCCTGGGACGAATTGGAAAAGTCAATCGTCGCAAGCATTTCCGACGACGTGGTTGTCCGCATCCACGAAAAGAAAGTAGAAATTATAATTACAAAAAAGTTTTAGACTTCGATGCCTCTGTCGCTTTAATCGCGCCAGAGGCATGAATTCTTACAACTCTGTTTGAATCGCTTTCCGAAATCTTTTTTAGAAACCTTATATATGGTTCCACAAACTGCGGCCTTCTTTTTCCTAGAACGCGGAAAATCTCAGGCGCTTCCATGCGAACTTTTTCATCCGGGTCGCGCAGCAGCTCCGCAAAAACATCCATAAAACCTGCGTAAACGTCCGGCGTATTTGTCGCGATGTTTTCCGCCGACCAAATAAAGTTGAGCCTTACGTTCGGCGCGTCGTCTTTTGCAAAGCGAAAAAAGCCGCTCCAATAATCTTTAATCAAACTGAAGTCTGCGCGGCCGATTCTCCCAAGCGCGTTGAGCGCGCGTTCCCTAAGCAGAGGGTCGCCGCTGCGCAAAAAGCCTGCGACAGCCGGAACGCAAGCGGAGATTTTGTCCGGGTGTTGCAAGCCCATCTCGCCGAGCAGCCACAAGGCTTTTGCCTGAATTTTTGGAGAATCATGTTCCAGCAAGGCGGCGACATACTGAATATTTTGCTCCCATTCGTCTTTGTTCTTTGTAAGCAGGCCGAGTTTCTTATATAAATCAGCCTCAGAGATTTCTTCGTTTTTACATTTCATAATTAATCACCGTTTAATAAACTTTTATTTCGCTATCGTGTTTAAAAGACTCTTCCAGCAGCGGACCATAGGCGCCCATCGTAAACGCAATATCGCTGCTTCTTATTGAGAGCAGCTTCATATCTTTTTCCAATTTCAGATATTGCATCACCTCGTCGTTAAGAGAAATCTTTCCATCGGCGGTGATTGAGACCCACGCATACGCCCGCCCTTTATATTTTATAAATTCCCCTTCTTTAGAAGCGTAATCTCTTAACTGAGGATTATCATTGAATATGTGTCCAAGTTTCGAGGAAGCAAGCAGACCTTTTCTTGAGACACAAAAGCCTCCTGTTCTTTTGCTGCCGGTTACCAGATATATTTTGCCTTCAGACGCAATATCATATTCCTTAATTGCCTGTTCAGGAAATTGAATTACACCACTCTCTCGTATAATTGATTTTCCAAATATGAATTTTCCGCGTTTTCTCATTTGAGGCATGAGTCTCTCCTAACTTGCGGCCTACAATTTCGCCAGCGTTTCTTTTTCCATCCGCACAATCTGAATCATTCGGTCAATCGCGCAGATGTCGATGTAGGGAACTTTTGCGGCGAGCATTTTGTCGCGGTTTTCTATCGTTCCTTTTTCGTATTCGTCAAGAAGCGCGGCGCGTTTTTTCTTTTCGGCTTCCAATTCTTTTTTAGTGAGAACTCCCGAATACATAACCGCAAGAGAGAACCATACCGAATCGTAATCGACCCGCTCAAAAAGCGCGCGGATCGCGGCCTTTAATTCGGCGCGGCCGGATTGCGCAAGGCGGTAAACGGCCTTGTTTTCCGCCCTGCCCGTGTCCTCGATGTAGCCTTTTTTTTCCAGCCGCAAGCAGGTTTCGTAAAGCGTGGTCGCGCCGATCGGATGCCAGTACTGCATGTTCATGCGCTCAATCATTTTGAGCATATCGTAAGCGTTCATCTCGCCCTGCAAAAGCATTCCGCAAATTACGATAGAAGTTTTAGACAGCATCGCGCTTTCTCCTTACAACAAAAATCCAAAGCGCGGACAGGACTAAAATCGCAAGCGCGATGGCGAATGATTCAAGGTTTTTAATTTCGTTCCCCGCTTCCGAAGAAACAATCACGTCCCACAAAGCGCCGACCGCCCAAAAGAAGGGAAAAACAATCAAAAGGTTTTGCGTGATGTAATAAACGGCTGAATACATGAGGCCCACAAAAAATAAATGCAAAAACTCCGGCTGAAAGCCCGCGTGATGGAAAGAATAAAAGGCGGCCGTCAAAAGAATCGCGGGAACAATTCCAAAGGCCTTCTCAAAGCACGCGCGCAAATAGCCGTAAATAAAAGTCATCTCAAAAACGCCGGCGACCAAAATGTAAGCGGCCGCGTAAAGATTTTTGACATCCAAAATTCCTTGCGGCCGGCCTTCCTTCAAGAACATCGCCAAAAGGCCCGCGGCAAAAAGAACGTCCAGCAAAAGGCTTAGGACATTTTTCTTTCCCGTAAAACCAATCGCCTTAAGGCCGTCTTTGTTCCGTTCCACAAAAAGCGAAACAAAAACAACGCCCAAACCAAAAATCATAAGCAAGTCGCGGAGGACAAAAGAAATGATTTTGTCCGCCAAAGAATCGCCCGCAAAGGGCAGCATCAAAAGGCTAAGGGCAAGCATAGCCGCCCCGGCCGCAAAGGCGACGGCGGTGTCTTTTGTAAAATTAAAACGGAACAGATTTTTCATAAACGACCTCCAAACGAGGCCATTTTACTACGTATACGTAGTATTGTCAAGTTTTAGACGATTCTTTTATAAACCAAGGATATGTCGCCGCGGCGGTCTTGCATCTCCTGAAGGAATTCAAAGCCAAAGTTTTCGTACAAGCCCTTTTGGTCGGTCGAAACATAGACGGCTTTATAGCCCTCTTCTTTTGCGCATGAACAAGCGCGGTCAATCAATTTCGCTATCAGCCTTTTTCCGCGAAAAGCAGGAAAGGTGTAAACAAAGCCAATCCAGGGCTTTAAGCTTGTGTCTGGAACGTCGTCAATTTCCGCGTAAGAGCAAAACGACAGCAACTCGTTTTCTTCCGTCAAAAGAAAAACTTTGGCCTTGCTTCCGCACAAATCATAAAAGGAGCCGTCGCTCAATATTTGGCCAAGGTATTTTCCGGCGCTCCAATCAGCCTGCGCGATTTTTCCAATCCAATAATCTTTGTTTTCTATTTGCGAGAATTCCTTTATTTGCATTCTATTCCAACCAAGCGCTGATAAATTTTTTTGTCATCATCATTTTGCCGTGTTCTGTGACCACAGGATAAGCGTCGCCAAAGTCCAAGCATTTTCCGGAACTGTCAAAAACCTTGCGGCCGCTTACGATTAAATTTATTTTTCGCGCGCTTTCGTTTTCGACCACTTCCAATATCAAAATGTATTTTTCATCGGATCCGCCCGCTCCCGCCCTTGTCAGCCGCGCCCTGAGTTCCTTTTTTAATTCAATCCAAGTGTTTAGGAGAATGTTGTCCATGAGCGCCCCTTACAATTCCGTGCCCTTGCGCAAGATGTCCAAATACTCGCCGTAAGAATAGAGGCTGGCCTTGCCGTTTTTTGAGGAAGGAGAAAGAATTTTCAAGGCGCGCAAAAGCTCGATGTTCTTTGCGGTTGTGTTGTAAGAAAGGCCAAGCTCGCGGGCGGTAAGGCTTGTGTCAACAATCGCCTTTCGCTCGATGTATTCAAACAATAAAAGCGCGTTTTCTCGCGCGCGAATCGGAAGCGCTTCTATCAACGAAAGATTTTTTTTATGCAAGGCTTCCAGCGCGTTTATAGATTCAATCGCGTCGTTGGCGGTTTGCAAAATCATCTGCAAAAAAAAGCTTGCCCACTGCTCGTAGTTTCCGTTTCTGCGAACTTCGCCCAGACGGTCGTAATACTCGACTCTGTTCATTTTGAGAAA